>NZ_JBFUKR010000018.1:0-115741 GCF_056400745.1 Rhizobacter sp. P5_A1 | reverse complement strand
CCGCACAACCGCCGCATTTACGTCGCCTGGCCCTTGGCCACGAGAGCTTTGCAGTCACTTGCCTGCTCGCCCTGGCCGGCGCCGCCTCGGATGCGGTTCGTGTACCTCGGCTCACGGTTTACGCTCCACGCTTCCTCTCCACGCTCGGTCGCCCTCACGCAGTTGCGCTTCACTTGCCTCGCTGTGGCCAGCTCGGCGGAGGACTTGCACCTCCAAGATCGCGCCCATGCTGGGCGCACAAGAAAAGGGGCGACGCGCGTCGCCCCTTTCTCGCTTGGCGAAACGAGCCCTACTTCTTCGTGTAGATCTGGTCGAACACGCCGCCGTCGGCGAAGTGCGTCTTCTGCGCCTTGGCCCAGCCGCCGAAGGTGTCGTCGATCGTGAACAGCGTGAGCTTCGGGAAGCTCTTCGCGTATTTCGCTGCCACGGCCGGGTCGATCGGACGATAGAAGTTGCGCGCCGCGATGTCCTGCCCTTCGGGGCTGTACAGGTACTCGAGGTAGGCCTGCGCCACCTCGCGCGTGCCGCGCTTGTCGACGACCTTGTCGACCACCGCGACCGGCGGCTCGGCCAGGATGCTGATCGGCGGGTAGACGATGTCGAACTTGTCGGCGCCGAATTCCTTCAGCGACAGGTGGGCCTCGTTCTCCCACGCGAGCAGCACGTCGCCGATGCCGCGCTCGGCGAAGGTCACGGTCGAGCCGCGCGCGCCCGAGTCGAGCACCGGCACGTTGCCGTAGACCTTCGCGACGAAGTCCCGCGCCTTCGCGTCGTTGCCGCCCGGCTGCTTCAGCGCGTAGCCGTACGCGGCGAGATAGCCCCAGCGCGCGCCGCCCGAGGTCTTCGGGTTCGCGGTGATCACCGACACGCCCGGCTTGACCAGGTCCGACCAGTCCTTGATGCCCTTCGGGTTGCCCTTGCGCACCAGGAAGATGTAGGTCGACGAGTACGGCGTGCTGTTGTGCTTCAGGCGCTTCTGCCAGTCGGGGGCGATCAGCTTGGCGCGTTCGGAAATCTCGTCGATGTCGTAGGCCAGCGCCAGCGTCGTGACGTCGGCCTCGAGCCCGTCGATCACCGAGCGCGCCTGCTTGCCCGAGCCGCCGTGCGATTGCTTGACGCTGACCTTGTCGCCGGTCTTGGCCTGCCAATGCTTGGCAAACGCGACGTTGTAGTCCTGGTAGAGCTCGCGCGTCGGGTCGTACGAGACGTTGAGCAGCGTGATGTCCTTGGCGGCTGCCAGGCCGGCCGCGGCCGCCAATGCCAGCGTGGCCGCGGTGCGGAAGAGAGTTCGAGCCGTCGTCATGAGAGAGCGTCCTGTGATGGGTCCATGGGCGGTCATGCGACCGTCTCTGACGATGCTAGTGACGCGATCCCGATCGAGAAACGAATCAAATCGCCGATGGATATGCGCGAAACGCGCAAAGGCTCAGATCGCCCAGCGCCACTCGCCCATCGGCGTGGCCAGCGGGCGAGGCGCAGAGGGCTCCTCGCCGGGCCGGCTGAGTACGCGCTGCAGCACGCGTTCCTCGATGGCATCGAAAGCCGCACCACGAGCACGGGGCCGCGCCAGCGGCACGCGTTCGTCGAGCGCGATGCGGTGGTCCTCGATCAAGACCACGCGATCGGCCAGCGCCACCGCCTCGGTCACGTCGTGCGTGACCAGCAAGGCCGTGAAGCCGTGGCGTTGCCACAGCCGTTCGATCAGCCCGTGCATCTCGATGCGCGTCAGCGCGTCGAGTGCACTCAGCGGTTCGTCGAGCAGCAGCAGCCGCGGCGTGTGCACGAGTGCGCGCGCCAATGCCACGCGCTGCCGCTGGCCGCCGGAGAGCACGGCCGGCCAGTCGCTGGCGCGGTCGGAGAGACCCACCTGCGACAGCGCCTCGCGGGCGCGCTCCTGAGCATCCGAGCCGTCGAGCCCGAGAGCCACGTTGTCGAGCACACGCTTCCACGGCAGCAGCCGCGCGTCCTGGAACATGATGCGGATGTCCGCCTGATGCCGGCCGCGCGCGTCGCCGTCGAGCGTGATTCGCCCCGTGTCCGCGGTCTCAAGCCCGGCCAGCAAGCGCAGCAGCGTGCTCTTGCCGCAGCCGCTGCGGCCGGCGATGGCGACAAACTCGCCCGGCGCGATCGTGAGGTCGACGTCGTTCAGCACGTCGCGGGCGCCGTAACGCTTGCTCAAGCCCTGCGCATCGACGGCCGCACCGCCACGCGGTCGCCTCAAAGCTGCCGTTGCTCTCTCGTCTGTCGACGCTTCGCGCGGAATGAAGGTGGGCGGTGCTTGCAGGGCCAGCGCCTGCATTTCGAGGTCGAAATGGTTCATCTCGTTCTCAAGTGCCCGCGTTGGGTTGATAGCCGGGATGCCAGCGCAGCCACCAACGCTCCAGCCCCTTGGCGAGCACGTCGGCCAGCTTGCCGAGCAGTGCATAGAGCAGGATGCCGACGAGCACGACATCGGTCTGCAGGAACTCGCGCGCGTTCATCGTCATGTAGCCGATGCCGGCCTGCGCCGAGATCGTCTCGGCGACGATCAGCAGCACCCACATCAACCCGAGCGAGAAGCGCACGCCGACGAGGATGGACGCGAGCGAGCCCGGCAGGATCACCTGCGCGTACAGCTTCCAGCCGCTCAGCCCATAGCTGCGCGCCATCTCGATCAGGCCCTTGTCGACCGAGCGGATGCCGTGGAAGGTGTTCAGGTAGATCGGGAAGAACACGCCGAGCGCGACCAGAAACAGCTTGGCCCACTCGTCGATGCCGAACCACAGGATCACGAGCGGGATCAGCGCCAGCGGCGGGATATTGCGGATCATCTGCAGCGTCGAGTCGATCAAGGTTTCGGCGGCGCGGAAGGTGCCGGTCAACAGGCCCAGCAACAAGCCGAGCCCGCCGCCGATGCCGAAGCCGACCAGCGCCCGCCAGGTGCTGGTTGCGACGTGCTTGCCGATCTCGCCGGACAGCGTCAGCGACCAGAACGCCTTCAGCACCGCCCAGGGTTCGGGCAGCACGCGCGTCGACAGCCAGCCGGCCTGCGAGGCCAGTTGCCAGATCGAGAGCACCGCGATCGGGAACAGCCATGGCAAGAGGCGCTGCACGTTCACGTGCAGCACACGTCGATCGGGCGACGCGCTAGACGGAGAACTGAAGGTCCGAGGCACGGTGGGTTCCTGTGGGTTCGATTGCGCCCGACGCCGGCTCGATGAGTTCGAGCCGATTGCCGAACGGGTCTTCGACATAGATGCGCTCCTCACCGGTGGGCAGCGGTGCGGCATCGACGCGCAGCCCCGCGGCATGCAAGGCCTTCGTCAGGCTCCGCAGGCTTTGAACCCGCAGCGCGATGTGGGCCTGCGGCGCGACGCCGGTGTAGCGGCCTTCGCTCAGATCGAGCCGCTGCCAGCCGAGTGAGAAGCGCAGCGTGCCGGGCTTGTCGAGTGCCGGGTCGCGCACTTCCGTCAGACCGAGCAGGTCTTCGTAGAACGCACGCGCCTGCGCCGAGGCGCCGATCGGGATCGGCAGCTGGATGTGGTCGACGCCTTGAACACTCATGCGCGCGCCACCTCGGCCGTCTTGGGCGCGTAACTGTTCGCCACGATCTCGCCGAACGGCCCGGTCAGGGTGCGGCCGGGCAACTTGGCTTGCACGTCGAGCGGCAGCAGCGGGAACACCAGCTCGGCGAAGCGGTGCGCTTCTTCCAGATGCGGGTAGCCGGAGAGGATGAAGTAGTCCAGGCCGAGTGCCGCGTACTCCTTGATGCGCCCGGCCACCTGCGCCGGGTTACCGACCAGCGCGGTGCCGGCCCCGCCGCGCACCAGGCCGACACCGGCCCAGAGATTCGGCGCGACCTCGAGCCCGGCGCGGATGTCGGCCTTGTCGAACCGGCCCTTGTTGAGCTCGGCCATGCGTCGCTGGCCGACCGAATCCATCCCGGTGAGCTTCTTCTGCGCGGCGCTGACGGTCGCCTCGTCGAGCTGCGACACCAACTCGGATGCGGCACGCCAGGCTTCGTCCTCGGTCTCGCGCACGATCACGTGCAGACGGATGCCATAGCTCAGCGTGCGGCCATGGCGGGTGGCGCGGCGGCGCACGTCGGCGAGCTTCTCGGCGACCGCGGCCGGCGGCTCGCCCCAGGTCAGGTAGGTGTCGAGCTGTTCGGCGCACAGCTCGTGCGCTTCGTCCGACGAGCCGCCGAAGAACATCGGCGGGTACGGGTTCTGCAGCGGCGGGTACAGCAGCTTGGCGCCCTTCACACTCAGGTGCTCGCCCTGATGATCGAAGCTTGTCCCGTCATGGCTGCGCCGCAGCGTCTCGCGGTAGATCGTCAGGAACTCGCGCGAGAGTTCATAGCGCTTGCTGTGCTCGAGGAACAGGCCGTCGCCGGCCAGCTCTTCGGCGTCGCCGCCGGTCACCAGGTTCACGAGCAGGCGCCCACCGGAGAGCCGGTCCAAGGTCGCGGCCATGCGCGCCGACTGGACCGGCTGCACCAGACCCGGCCGCAACGCGACCAGAAACTTGAGCCGCTTGGTCGCATCGATCAGGCTCGCCGCGACGACCCACGAGTCCTCGCAGGACCGGCCCGTCGGCAGCAGCACGCCCTCGTAGCCGAGGCTGTCGGCGGCGATTGCGATCTGCTTGAAGTAGTCGAACGTGGCCGCACGCGCGCCCTTGGTCGAACCGAGGTAGCGCGAGTCGCCGTGCGTCGGAATGAACCAGAAGACCTTCATTGCGTGGCCACCTTCGTCGCAGGCCTGAGCGCATCGGCGACGCGGATCGTCTTCGGGATCAGCTTCAGTTCGAAGAAGACATCGGCGATCTTCTGCTGCTCGGCTGCGATGGGATCGGTGACAGGTGCCACACCGAACTGGTAGCGGCGCAGCGCCGACTCGACGATCTCCGTGTCCAGCCCCTGGATCGGGGCGATGATCGCAGCGGCCTGCTTCAGGTTGGACTTGATCCAGCGCCCCCGCTCGACCGAGTCTTCGAACAGGGCCTTGATCACATCGGGCCGTCGCTCGACGAAGCGGCGTTCGCCGAGGTAGTAGAGGTAGTTGTTCGCGACACCGCCCCTGCCGTCGGCGAGCTGGCGCACGCCGAGCTGCTTTTCGGCGGCCGAGAGGAACGGGTCCCAGATCGCCCAGGCGTCGACCGCGCCCTTCTCGAAGGCCGCGCGGGCGTCGGCCGGCGCCAGGAACACGGGCTGGATGTCGGTGTACTTGAGGCCGGCCTTCTCCAGCGCGCGCACCAGCAGGTAGTGCACGTTCGAGCCCTTGTTCAGGGCGATCTTCTTGCCCTTCAGGTCGACCACGCTCTTCAGTGGCGAATCCTTCGGCACGACGATGGCCTCGGCCTCGGGCGCGGCCGGGTCGTTGCCGATGTAGACGAAGTTCGCACCCGCGGCTTGCGCAAAGATCGGCGGCGCTTCTCCGACGTGCCCTACATCGACCGAGCCGACGTTCAGGCCTTCGAGCAGCTGCGGCCCGGCCGGGAACTCGACCCAGCGCACCTCGACATTCAGGGGCGCGAGGCGCTTCTCCAGCGTGCCCTGCGCCTTCTGTAGCACGAACAGGCTCGCGCTCTTCTGGTAGCCGATCCGCAGCGTCTCCGCCTTGGGCTGGGCGCTGACCATGCCAGCGCCCAGCCCAAGGCCGAGCGCGAGCAAGGTTGCAGCCACGCCAAAGAGCGAGCGACGGGAACGGGCGAATGAGAGAGTGCGCATGGTGAAGGTCTGTCAAGAGATCGAGAAGACCCCAACGGTACGCAGCAGCCCACGCGTCGACAACGAAGCGTTTCAGCTGTCCATGTTGAAAAAGCGAATATGCAGCGCGTCCGCGCCTGGCGAAAAGAGGCACCCCGTCACTCGAGAAGCGACGGGGTGCCGAATCGCCCACGAAGGCGAGGAGACATCGGTTGCAATCGATCCGGCGTCACCACCCCGAGTAGCCCGCCCAGCCGTTCGAACTCATCGGGGCAACCTGGTCGCGCCGTTCGTCCCGAGCGATGCTTCGCCTTGCGCCGAGCGCCGCGGCTGCGAGGAGCTTGGCGTCTCAGGCGGTCCGAAGAGCAGCATCAGAAGGACGATGATCGCCGGCAGAACCCTCAGCGCGATCGAGCGTGTCGACAAGGAAGAGAAGTTGTCGTCGTGCATGAGGCCCCGCGTGGTCGATGCGCGCCCACCTTACGTGTCCGTCCGGCAGCGGGCAACGAAGCGATTCACCTGACGAACCTCGAAAAGCTCATATGCCGGCACGAGATCAGAACGCGGGCACCATCGAGCCGGCGAAGTTGCTGCTGACGAACTGTTTGACCTCGGGCGACTGGAACGCCTTCACGAGCTTGGCGACCCAGGGCTTGTCCTTGTCCTGCGTGCGCACCGCCAGCAGGTTGGCATAGGGATTCTTCGGGTCCTCGATCGCGATCGCGTCCCGGGTGGGCACGAGCTTGGCCTGCACCGCGTAGTTGGTGTTGATCGCGCTGGCCGCCAGGTCGTCGAGCGAACGAGGCAGCTGCGCCGCCTCGATCTGCACGATCTGCAGGTGCTTGACGTTCTCGATCACGTCGAGCGGCGTCGCCGTGATGCCGGCGCCGGGCTTCAGCTTGATGACGCCGTATTTCTGCAGCAGCGCGAGTGCGCGGCCGCTGTTCGACGGGTCGTTCTGGATGCCGACCTTCGATCCTTCCGGAAGCTCGGCAAGCGACTTGTACTTCTTCGAATAGAAGCCCATCGGAAAGGTCACGGTCTCGCCGACCGCCGTGAGCTTGTAGCCGCGCGCCTGGATCTGCGTCTGCAGGAACGGCAGGTGCTGGTAGCTGTTGGCTTGCAGGTCGCCGCTGTCGAGCGCCGCGTTCGGCTGGATATAGTCCTGGAACTCGACGATCTGCAGCTTCAGGCCGTCGCGCTCGGCGACCTTCTTCGCGACCTCGGCGATCTGCGCGTGCGGGCCGGCGGTGACGCCGATGCGGATCACGTCCTGCGCGTGGGCGATGCCCGCGACGACCACGGTCGCGGCGATAAGGGAACTGCGGATGAACTTGGTGAGCATGTGAGCCTTGGGCCTGCGTTGATGAAAAATCAGAAAGCGTGGACCGTGTGCAGTGCCTCGCGCACCTGCGCGGCGAAGGCCGGCACGCCGGGGTGCTCGCGGTCGCGCGGACGCGGCAGGTCGATGCGCAGCACGGCGCGCACGCGACCGGGGTCGGCCTCCATCACGAGCACGCGATCGCTGACGTGCACCGCCTCGTCGATGTCGTGCGTCACCATCAGCACGGTGATGCCGTGGCGATGCGCCAGGCGCAGCAGCAGGTCCTGCAGCTTCATGCGCGTGAAGGCATCGACGGCCGAGAACGGCTCGTCGAGCAGCAGCAGCTTCGGCTGGTTGAACAGACCGCGCGCGATCGCCACCCGTTGCGCCTGGCCGCCCGAGAGCTGCTTCGGCAGCGCCGAGCCCAGGCCGCCCAGGCCGACCTCGCGCAGCAGCTCCGCGACATGCGCCTCGGCTGGCGCGCCGCGTGCCCTGCCCTGGCCCTGGTCGAAGGCGACGTTGTGCGCGACATCCAGCCACGGGAACAGGCGCGGCTCCTGGAAGATGAAACCAATGTCGCGCGTCAGACCGTCGAGCACGCGGCCCTCGAGCCGCACCTCGCCATCGTGATCACGCTCGAGGCCGGCGATGATGCGCAGCAGCGTGCTCTTGCCGCAGCCGCTGGCGCCGACCAGCGTGACGACTTCGCCGGCGCGCAGGTCGAGTTCGATCTGCTGCAGGATCAGCCGGTCGCCGAAGTGCTTGCGGCGAACGCGGGCTTCCAGTAGTCGGGTCATCGATGGTCTCTCAGGCCCGGCTGTCGAAGGTGTCGCGCCACGAGAGCAGGTGCCGTTCGAGCCGCTGCATCAGCGTGTCGCTGAGCTTGCCCAGCAGCGCCAGCAGCACGATCGCGGCGAGCACGATGTCGGCGCGGCTGGTCTCGCGGCCATCGGTCAGCAGGTAGCCCAGGCCTCTCGTGGCGGCGATCAATTCGGCCGCCACCATGAACATCCACGCCAGGCTCAGGCCGTTGCGCAGCCCGGTCAGAACAGCCGGCATCGCGGCCGGCAGCAGCACGCGGCGCACCAGCGCGAGCGACGACAGCCCGGCCATGCGTGCAACCTCGACAAGCTTGCGGTCGACATCCCGAAAGCCCGAGGCCACCCCCATGTAGATCGGGAAGAACGCACCGATCGCGATCAGCACGATCTTCGGTGCTTCGTCGATGCCCAGCCAGAGCAGCAACAGCGGCACCCAGGCGAGTGACGGAATCGCGCGTAGCGCCTGGAAGCTCGGGTCGAGGAAGCGTTCGCCGTGGCGGCTCAGGCCGACCAGCGCACCGATGGCCAGCGCAAGCGACGCACCGGCCGCAAACCCTGCGAGCACGCGCAGGCTGCTGGCCGCCACGTGACCCGCCAGGCCCTGCCCGAGCAACCACCACAGCGTGTTCAGCACCTCGCTCGGCGGCGGCAGAAAATGCGGCGCGATCCAGCCCAGGCGCGATGCCGCTTCGAGCGCGAGCAGCAGCGCCACCGGCAACACCGCACCGATCCAGCGCGGCGCATCGCCCCGCGCGGCCTGCCGGCGCGGCGCGGATGCCGACGCGGCAGGTCGCGCCTTCAGCGCCGGCCGTGGCAGCAGCAGGTTCGGATCGGCCGACATCACGCGTCAGGCGCTGCGAGCCAGCAGCCCGCGTGCGAACTGCGTGTCGACCAGGTCAGTGACGACGCGCGCCAGATCAGTGCCGGGTTTGACGAGGCCCTCGTCGAGCAGGATCGGCGCCGCCGCCTGCAAGGCCTTGACGTGTTCCGACGAGGGCAGCGGGTTGCTCAGGTCGGTGCGCAGCTTGAGCTGCAGCAACGCGACCTGCAGGCTGACCTTGGCTTCGTCGGCGAGGATCTTCGCGGCCTCGGTGGTATTCGAGAGGATCCACAGACGCGCGCGCTCGTAAGCGGCCAGCACGCGCTTGACCTCGTCCGGCGACTTCGCGAGAAAGTCCGCGCGCACGTTCAGGAAGCCATACGTGTTGAAAGCGACGTTGCGATACAGCAGCCGCGACCCGCGGTCGAGTTCACTCGCGGCCATCAGCGGGTCGAGCCCGGCCCAGGCGTCGACACGGCCCTGCTCGAGCGCCGCGCGCCCATCTGCGTGCTGCAGCGCGGCGTGCTCGATGTCGGTGCGCTTCAGGCCGACGGTGTGCAGCGCGCGCAGCAGGAACAGGTAGGGGTCGGTGCCCTTGGTCGCCGCCACCTTCTTGCCCTTCAGGTCGGCCAGCGTCCGGATCGGCGAGTCTTTCGGAACGACCAGCGCGGTCCATTCCGGGCGCGAGAAGATGTACGGCGTCTTGATCGGGTTGCCGTTGGCCTTGGCCAGCAACGCGGCCAGGCCTGCCGACGAGCCGATGTCGATGCTGCCGGCGTTGAGGTATTCGAGCGCACGATTGCTGCCGGCGCTGAAGACCCACTTGACCCCGGTGCCGTCCTTCTTGAAATCGTCGTCGAGCCACCCGAAGCGCTTGAGCACGAGGCTGGATGGCGAATACGTCGCGTAGTCGAGCCGAAGCTCCTTCAAGGGCTCGGCGGCACGCAACAGCGTGGGGGCGGCCAACAGCGCGGCGGCGCCGCTGGTGGCTTGCAACAGGGTTCTGCGTTTCATGGGTCGTCGTTCTCGTTTGGAAGTCGGTCAGGCCGCCACGGCCTGCGTGAGGTCGATACGCACCTGGCGCGCGGCGTGGCGTGCGTCGAGGCGCGCACCGCGACCGAACAGCTTGTCGCGCAGCGTCCCCGCTGCATAGTCGAGCGGGTAGCGGCCGCGCCGCTGCAACTCGGGCACGATGTGCTCGACCACGTCGCGCATCGTCTCGTGGGCCACCGCGAAACTCAGGTTGAAGCCGTCGATGCCGGTCTCCTCGACCCAGGCTTCCAGCTCGTCGGCGACCTGCTGCGCATCACCGACCAGCACCGGCCCGCGGCCGCCCAGCCCGATGAACTGCGCCGCCTCGCCCACGGTCCAGCGCCGGCTCGGGTCGGCCTGGCTGAACGAGGCCAGCGCGGTGCGGCCGGCATCGGTGTCGATGTATTCGATCGTCGCATCCAGCGGATAGCGGCTGAAGTCGACCCCGGTCCATCCGGACAGCAACGCGAGCGCTGCTTCGGGATCGATGTGCTCGCGATAACGTACGTGCTTGGCCGCGGCTTCGGCGCAGGTCGCGCCGGTGACGACGAGCGCCTGCGCGTAAATCAGCAACTCGCCTGCGTCGCGCCCGGCTTGCGTGACCGCATGCCGCAGGTCGCTGACGGATCGCGCCACCACGGCCTTGCTCGGCCCGCTGATGAACACGCACTCGGCGTGGCGCGCCGCGAAGGCCTTGCCGCGCGACGAGGTGCCGGCCTGGTACAGCACCGGCGTGCGCTGCGGCGAGGGCTCGCACAGGTGGAAGCCCGGCACCTGGTAGTGCGCGCCGTGGTGGCGGATCGGATGAACCTTGGCCGGGTCGGTGTAGATGCCGCGCGCCTTGTCGCGCAGCACCGCGCCGTCTTCCCAGCTGTGCTCCCAGAGCTTGTAGACGACGTCCATGTATTCCTCGGCCACGTCGTAGCGGTCGTCGTGGCCGAGCTGCTTCGGCAGGCCGAGGTTGCGGGCGGCGCTGTCGAGGTAGCCGGTGACGATGTTCCAGCCGACGCGCCCGCGCGTCAGGTGGTCGAGCGTCGACAGGCGGCGCGCGAACGGGTACGGGTGCTCGTACGTCAGCGCGCAGGTCACGCCGAGGCCGAGGTGCTCGGTCGCCTGCGCCATCAGCGGCACGAGCGCCAGCGGATCGTTCACCGGCACTTGAACGCCGTGCCACAGCGCGGCGTCGGCAGCGCCCTGGTAGACGTCGTAGACGCCCAGCACGTCGGCCAGGAAGATGCCGTCGAATCGGCCGCGCTCCAGCAGCCGCGCGAGCTCGACCCAATGGTCCGGGTCGGTGTAGCGATGCGACTGGTCGTCGGGGTGCGTCCACAACCCGGGCGATTGATGCCCGACGGTGTTCATCTGAAAGGCATTGAACCGGATCGGCTTGCTCATGTCAGCGTGGTGTCACTTGGCCGCGGCCGATTGCAACTGCTGCTGGTAGTCGGTCTTCACGAACCCGGCGAAGCGCGTCTCGGTGATCGCGAGGAACTCGCGCGAGCGGTACGCGTCGGCGATGTCCTTGACCCACGGCGCGTCCTTGTCGGCGCTGCGCACCGCGACCAGGTTCTGGTAGGTCGGCGAGGTTTTCTCGAGCGCGAGGGCTTCGGTCAGCTTCAGGCCCGAGGCAAGCGCGAAGTTGCCGTTGACGAACGAGAAATCGGTGTCGTCCAGCGAGCGCGGCAATTGCGCGGCTTCGAGCGGGATCAGCCTGATCTTCCTGATGTTCACGGCCACGTCCTTCTCCGACGCGCGGATCGGGTCATAGCCTTCGCGCAGCTTCAGCCAGCCGATCTGCTCGAGCACGACGAGGGCGCGCGCCGCATTGGTCGGGTCGTTCGGCAGCGCGACCGTCGAGCCCTCCTTCACTTCGGTGAGGCTCTTGTGCTTGCGGCTGTAGACCGCGATCGGCGCGGTCGGCACCTTGATCAGCTCGGTCAAGAGCAGCTTGTTCTCGCTCGCGAACTTGGTCAGGTAGACGATGTGCTGGAATGCATTCGCGTCGAGGTCGCCCTGTGCAAGCGCGAAGTTGGGCTGGATGTAGTCGTTGAACTCGACCACCTTGACCTTGTATCCCTTGGCTTCGAGGATGGGCTTGATGCCGAGCTTGACCTGGTCGGCGTACGGACCGGCGGTCGCGCCGATCACGAGCTCCTTCTTCGTCTGCGCAGACGCAGGCAGATGGATCGCCGCGAGCGCGGCCACGACAGTGAAGGTCAGCGAGGCCAGCAGGCTGCGCAGCGCGAATGACATGGAAGCGTCCTTGAGGAGAAGAAGATGAAGAAGCCGGGTCAGCGCTTGTCGAGCCGACGCGCGAGGCCGTTGCCGGTGAACTGGATGAGCTGCACGATCACGACCAAGATGGCCACGGTCAGCACCATCACGTCGGTCTGGAAGCGGTAGTAGCCGTAGCGGATCGCGAGGTCGCCGATGCCACCGCCACCGACGACGCCAGCCACCGCCGAGTACGACAGGAAGCTGATAGCGAGCACGGTCAGGCCCAGTACCAGGCCGGAGCGCGCCTCGACCAGCAGCACCCGCCGCACGATCTGCCACTCGGAGGCGCCCATTGCGTGCGCCGCCTCGATCACGCCGCGCGGCACGTCGCGCAGGTTCTGCTCGACCAGCCGTGCGAAGTACGGAATTGCCGCCAGCGACAGCGGCACCGCCGCGGCCACCGGCCCGATCGACGTGCCCGCAATCAGTCGCGTGAACGGCACCAGCGCGACCAGCAAGATGATGAACGGGAACGAGCGCACGGTGTTCACGAGCCAGTTGATGACACCGAAGAGCGCGGGCCGCTCGAGCGACTGCCCCGGGCCGAGCAGGAACAGCAGCACGCCCAGCGGGCCGCCGAGCAGCAAGGCCGCGGACAAGCCGATGCCCAGCATCAGCAGAGTCTGGCCGCAGGCAGTCCAGAGTTCGGGAAGTATCGCGACGAGGTTGGGTGACATGGCGCTGATGCGAAGGGGATTCAGGCGAGGGCGGCGTCGAGCCGCTCGAGGTCGTTCTGCACATCGGCGTAGACCGCCATGCGGGCCAGCTCGCGCCCGAGTGCGGTGTGGCGGCGCTCGCGGTTCTGCGCGGGATCAAAGACCGCAAATTGCTCCGCCACTTCGCCGCCTTCCATCACCGCCACCGTGCGGCACAGCGCCCGCACCACCGCCAGCTCGTGGGTCACGATCAGCACCGTGACGCCCAGGCGCCGGTTCACGTCGCGCAGCGTGTCGAGCACCGAGCGCGTCGTCTCCGAATCGAGCGCCGAGGTCGGCTCGTCGCACAGCAGCACATCGGGTCGCGGCGCGAGCGCACGGGCGATCGCGACACGCTGCTTCTGCCCGCCCGAGAGCTGCGCCGGGTAGCTGTCGATCTTGTCCAGCAGGCCCACGAGGTCGAGGCATTCGCGCACGCGACGGAACACGTCGCCGGGGCTGGCCTTGCCGTGGATGCGCAACGGAAACGCGACGTTGTCGAAGACGGTCGCGTTCTGCAACAGGTTGAACTGCTGGAAGATCATGCCGATGCGCTGGCGCGCCACGCGCAGCTCGCGCTTGCCCAGCGCCGTGATCTCGCGCTCGCCGACGAATACGCGGCCGGCGTCGGGGTGTTCGAGGCGGTTGATCAGCCGCAGCAGCGTCGACTTGCCGGCACCGCTGGTGCCGATCAGGCCGAAGATGTCGCCCTGCGGCACGGCCAGCGAGACCTTCTTCACCGCCTCGAACGACGTGCCATTCGGCAGCCGGTACGACTTGCTGACGCCCTCGAGGCGGATCGCCTCGAGCCCCGATGCGGATGCCTCGGGCGGGAGGGGATTCGCGGCCGCCGCCGCGGCGAGTGTCGATGTGTTCACGAGTAGGCCGTCGGTTCAGGGTGGGTGCCGGTCAGCACATGCCGGCCGAGGTCGCGCAGCTTGTAGTCGACCGGGTCGTGCAGCGTGTGCACGCGCGCATTGCGCCAGAAGCGGTCGAACCCATGGCGCTCTGATGTCGAGCGCGCGCCGGTGAGCTCGAACAACTGCGAGCTGATCTCCACGCCGGCGCGGTGCGCGAGCACCTTGGCTTCGGCCACCGCGATCGCGACCTCGCCGCGCTCGGGTGCCGTCAGTTCTGCGCCGCGCTGAAACGCGCTGTCGAGCCGCGCAGCCGCGGCATCGACCAGCACCTGCGCCGGCCGCAGCAGCAACCACAACTCGCCATACCGATGCTGGATGTACGGGTCGTCGGTCGAGCGCTCGACGCCGGAGGCGAACCACGGTCGGGCCAGATCCCGGCTGTACTCGACCGCGGCCGCGAAGGCTGCTTCGGCGATCCCGAGGTACAGGTTGGCCTGGTGCAGCTGGGCAATCTGCGAACGCAGCGTGGTCTGCGGCGTCGGCACGACGCCGGGCGATTGCAGGACTTCGTGGCGAGCCAGCAGCACCTGCTCGAACTCGACGGTGCCGCTGTCGCTCTGGCGCTGGCCGAAGGCGTCCCAGTCGGCGTTCACGCGCACGCCGTCGCGCCGCGTCGGCACGATGCCGATCAACGCGCTGGCACTCGGCTCATGCCACGCCGACACCGTGAGCTGATCGGAGCCCACCGAGCCGGAGCAGAAGCTCTTCACCCCTTGCAGCAGGTAGCCCCCGTCGACCTCCGTGGCACGCAGGCGCCGGTCCGCCGGATTCAGCGCGTTGCCCCAGAACCAGCGTTGCGCCACCGTGTCGCGCAGAAAGCGCGACTGCTGGTCGGGCGAACCGTAGAGCTGCACACCAGCCAGCTGCAGGTGGTGGAAGCCGAACACGTGGGCCAATGCCGCATCGGCCTGCGCGAGCCGACGCACGGCGCGAAACACCGCGGACCAGGCCAAGCCTTGCCCGCCGTGTTGGACAGGCACTGACAGGCTCAGCAAGCCACTGGCGCGGATCAGTTCACGCTCGTGCGCCGCATGGCCGCCCTCGCGATCGCGCTCGACCGCGGTCTGCGCCAGGCGCCGTGCGAGCGCCTCGACAATCGCATCCACATCGATGGGCTGGGGAGCCGGCTCGCGCTGCGTCCGCGGTGGTTTCAACGAAACAACTGAAGTCATGCCTCAGTGTTTCAGGCGCGGGCTGCGCCGTGAACGAATCAAATCGCCTGACGTTCTGCGCAAACCGTTGGTTGGTGGGCCGTTGTGCGAGGAACGCGGACTGCGCGCGTCACCATCGCCCCTTCCGCAGCGCGGGCGGCCTGACGCTCAGATCGCGAACGACAGTTCGAGCGGGTGCGCCCGGTCGATGCGCCGCTCGCGCTCGAGGCGCTGGACCATGGTCTCGACCAGACTCTTGGCCTGTGGCAACGGCCCGAATCCGGCCTCGGTGTTGATGTGCCCGGCGTCGCCGAGGCTGATGAGCTGCGAGCCCCAGACGCGTGCCCAGGCGCTGGCCGCCTCGAACTTCATCCAGGGATCGGTCTCGCTCGCCAGCAGCACCGAGGGGAGCGCCAGCCGTGACTGAGGCAGCTTGCCCGCCACGCCGAAGTTCGCCGGATCCGCCGGCGCCACCAGCAGCGCCGACATCACGCCCGTGCCGCCCAGCGCCAGATGGCGCAACAGCGCGAGGCAACCAAAGCTGTGCGCGACGGCGACCCAACGCGAACCCGGATGGCGCGCGAGCGTCGTCTCGATGCGCTGCGACCAGCGCGCCAGATCGGCGCTCGCCCAGTCGTCCTGCTCGACACGCACCGCATGCCGGCTGAAGTGCGCATGCAGCCAGGTCTGCCAATGCGCCGGCCCGCTGTCGTTCAGCCCCGGGATCACCAGCAGCCGAACGGGGTCACCTTTGAAGCACATGGTCTGCCTCTCTCGAGCTTGTTTCGACCGACGCGTCAGAGCGTGGCGATGGAGACCTCGGTGGCCTTGACGAGCGCGATCACTTCCTTGCCCACCACCAGCCCAAGCTCCTTGATCGAGCGCGTGGTGATGACCGACGTGACGATCAGGCCGGACGGCGTCTCGACGTCGATCTCGGAGACCACCGGCCCCTCGATGACTTCCTTGACCTTGCCGCGGAACTGGTTGCGCACGTTGATGGCGGTGATGCTCATGATTTCTCCTGGGAATGCGGGGGAACGTGGGTGAGGTGAAGCTTCAGACAGACCAGCGAATGTCGCGCGCCGGCCAGATGCTGTGATCGGCGGTTGCGGCCTTGGGCTGCAGCCGCGCGAGCAGTTCGTCGCGCTCGCGCGCCGCCTCCTCGCTGCGCTCGAACTCCTCGGCGCGATCGATCAGGATCTGCAACGCCGCCTCGACACGCTCGACGACTTCGGGTTGCGGTTCATAGCCGAGCGTCTCGTGCCTGAGGATCTGCGCATCGGTCGCGAACACCGGGTCGAGGATGTCGCGCGCGCCGAGCGCGGAGAGCACCGGCTTGAGCGCGTAGTCGAGCGCGAGCAGGTGCGCGATGCTGCCGCCGGTGGCCAGCGGCAACACCGTCTTGCCGCGCAGCGCATCCTGCGGCAGCAGGTCGAGGAAGGCCTTCAGCACGCCGCTGTAGGCCGCCTTGTAGATCGGCGTGGCGATCAGCAGCACCTGCGCCTGCGCGACCTCGGCGAGCGCCTGGCGGATCAGCGGATGGTCGAACTGCGCGTGCAGCAAGGCCTGCGCGGGAAGCTCGCGCACCGCAATCTGGCGAGCACTCGTGGCGACACCCTGCAAGCGCGATTGCGCGAGTGCCATCAGGCTGGCAGAGCGTGAAGTGACAGACGGACTGCCCTGGATTCCAACAATCTTCATTCGAGTTCTGATGGCACGACGCGCCGTGATGAGAGACGCGACGGTACGAGCCTGCGGCCGCGCCGTGAACGAAGAAGAACGGCTTTCGATAGTGGAAAAGCGCATAGCGGATTCCGCCACGCACACCTGCGATTCGGCGCAGATCGATATGCGGATTGATCAGTTCACAGCGCGACCTGCGGTGCCTAGCCTGCAGGCCCTTCCCTTCTGAAAGCTCCGCATGACGCAAGATGCAACGGCCAACAAGTCCTGGCGCTTCGAGACCGTGTCCGTGCACGGCGGCTACTCGCCCGACCCGACCACCAAGGCGGTCGCGGTGCCGCTGTACCAGACCGTCGCCTACGCGTTCGACAACGCGCAGCACGGCGCCGACCTGTTCGACCTGAAGGTGCCGGGCAACATCTACACGCGCATCATGAATCCGACGCAGGACGTGCTCGAGCAGCGCGTCGCCGCGCTCGAGGGCGGCATCGGCGCGCTCGCACTGGCTTCAGGCCAGGCGGCGGTGACCTACTCTATCCTGACGATCGCCGAGGCCGGCGACAACATCGTTTCGAGCAATGCGCTCTACGGCGGCACCTACAACCTGTTCGCGCACACGCTGCCGCAGTACGGCATCACGACGCGCTTCGCCGACCACCGCAATCCGGCCTCGTTCGAACCGCTGATCGACGCGAAGACCAAGGCGATCTTCGTCGAGTCGCTCGGCAACCCGGCCGGCAACGTGACCGACATCGCCGCGATCGCGGCCGTCGCGCACCGCCACGGCGTGCCGCTGATCGTCGACAACACGGTACCGACGCCCTACCTCTCGCGCCCGATCGAGCACGGCGCCGACATCGTCGTGCACTCGCTGACCAAGTACCTCGGCGGTCACGGCACGAGCGTCGGCGGTGCGATCGTCGACTCGGGCAAGTTCCCGTGGGCGCAGCACAAGGAGCGCTTCAAGCGCCTGAACGAACCCGACGTGAGCTACCACGGCGTGGTCTACACGGAGGCCCTCGGCCCCGCGGCCTACATCGGCCGCGCGCGCGTCGTGCCGTTGCGCAACATCGGCGCGGCGATCTCGCCGTTCAACGCCTGGCTGATCCTGCAGGGCATCGAGACCCTCGCGCTGCGTGTCGAGCGCATCAGCGACAACGCGCTCGCGGTGGCACGGCACCTGGGCCGCCATGCGAAGGTCGGCTGGGTCAACTACGCCGGGCTCGAGAGCCACGCCGACCACGCGCTGGCGAAGAAATACCTGTCGGGCAAGGCCTCGGGCATCCTGACCTTCGGGCTGAAGAGCGGGCCTGGCCTGGGCCGTGAAGCCGGCGCCCGTTTCCTCGACGCGCTGCAGCTGTTCACGCGCCTCGTGAACATTGGCGACGCCAAGTCGCTCGCGACGCACCCGGCTTCCACCACGCACCGGCAACTGTCTCCGGCCGAGCTCGACAAGGCCGGAGTCAGCGAAGACACGGTGCGTCTGTCGGTCGGCATCGAGCACATCGACGACCTGCTGGCCGATCTCGAGCAGGCCTTGGCCGCCGTCTAAGCGCCCGACGCAAGCCGCAGCTTCCCGCCACAGAACCGGACCACTCCATGCACCTCGCGCCGGGCCTTCGTATACCGACATGAAAAGAAGTCGCAAGGTCATTTGCGCTCTCGCCGCGACACTGCACTCCCGCATCGCATGCGAACCGGAACAAGCACCGTGAATTACCGTCTTTCACTGCTCGACAAGAGCCCCATTCCCGAGGGCGCGACCGCCACGCAGGCGCTGCATCGCACGGTCGCGCTCGCGCAGCGCGCCGAAGAGCTGGGCTATCGCCGCTTCTGGGCCGCGGAGCATCACGGCTCGCCGGGATTCGCCGGGTCCGCACCCGAGATCCTCGTCTCGCACATCCTTGCGGCGACCTCGCGGATCCGCGTCGGTTCGGGCGGCGTGATGCTGCAGCACTACAGCCCGTACAAGGTGGCCGAGGTGTTCAAGGTGCTGGCATCGCTGGCGCCGGGACGCGTGGATCTGGGCATCGGCAAGGCGCCGGGTGGCCTGCCCGATTCGACGCGCGCGCTGCAGTCGCTGCACGACAAGGCGAAGCCCTCGGACTTCGCTTCGGGCCTGGCCGAGCTCGATCACTTCCTGGCGGGAACGCTGCCCAGCGACCATGCGTTAGCGGGTGCCGTCGCCACACCCACACCGCCCGACCTGCCGGCGCGCTTCCTGCTCGGCGGCAGCCCCGAGAGCGCGGTGCTGGCGGCGCAGCGCGGCTGGCAGTTTGTCTACGCCGCCCACTTCAACGGCGACCCGGCCAACATCGAGCGCTCGGTCGAGGCCTACCGCCTCGCGACAGGACGCGCGCCATTGCTTGCGCTGTTCGCGTTCGCGGCGCGCTCGCAGAGCGAGGCCGAACGCCTCGTCGGTCAGGTGCGCGGCGTGCGTCTGCAACTCGCGACAGGCCAGAACTTCAACCTGCCGACGCTTCAGGCTGCGGCCGAGTTCGCGCGCCAGGCCGGTGTCGACAACTACCGCACTGAAGAGCGGCAACCGCACGTCATCGCCGGCACACCGGAACACGTGCGGCGCGAACTCGGCGCGCTGAGCCTGCGTTATGGCATCGACGAGTTCGTCATCGATTCGCCGGTCGCATCGTTCGATGAGCGCTGGGCCTCGGTCGAACTGCTGGCGGGCGCACGCGAAGCGGTCGCGGCCTGATCTCTCTCTCACCCCCTTCGGGAGCATTCACGATGAGCGCACAACCGATCACCTTCGGCGTCATGCTGCACGGCGCCGGCGGCCACATGAATTCGTGGAAGCATCCAGCCGGTCCGGCCGACGCGAGCGTGAACCTGGATTTCTACGTGCAAACCGCGCGCAAGGCCGAAGCCGCCGGCATCGCATTCGCGTTCGTGGCCGATGGCCTGTACATCAACGAGAAATCGATCCCGCATTTCCTGAACCGCTTCGAGCCGCTGACCATCCTGTCGGCGCTCGCGACGCACACGACGAAGATCGGCCTGGCCGGCACGGTCTCGACCTCGTACAGCGACCCGTTCACGGTGGCGCGCCAGTTCGCCTCGCTCGACCTGATCAGCGGCGGGCGCGCCGGCTGGAACGTCGTCACCACGCCGCTCGAGGGCAGCGCGAAGAACTACAGCCGCACGCACCCCGAGCACGCACTGCGCTACGAGATCGCCGACGAGTACCTGCACGTCACACAGGGCCTGTGGGACAGCTGGGACGAAGATGCGATCGTCCGAAACCGCGCGACCGGCCAGTTCTTCGACCGGTCGAAGCTGCACACCCTCGGCCACAAGGGCCGCTTCTTCGAGGTCGCCGGGCCGCTCAACATCGGCCGCTCGGCGCAGGGCCAGCCGGTGATCTTCCAGGCCGGCTCGTCGGACGCCGGCATCGGCCTGGCCGGCAAGTACGCAGACGCGGTGTTCACGCATTCGCCCTCGCTCGAAGAGACGCGCCTGTTCCTCAGGCGCGTGAAGGCGAGCGCCGTGTCGCACGGGCGCCAGGCCGACGACGTGAAGATCCTCCCCGGCATCGGCCCGATCGCCGCCGGAACAACGGAGGAAGCCGAGGCGAAGTACCGCGTCATCCGCGAACTGCTGAGCATCGACGAAGCGCTCGCCTACCTCGGCCGCTACTTCGATCATCACGACTTCAGCCAGTACCCGCTCGACGCGCCTTTCCCCGAGCTCGGCGAGGTCGGCAAGAACAGCTTCCGCTCGACGACCGATCGCATCAAGGCCGACGCCAAGGCCAAGGGCGCGACCTTGCGCGAGGTCGCGCTCGAGGTGGCGACACCGAAGCCGCAGTTCGTCGGCACCGGTGAGCAGATCGCCGATGCGCTGATCCGCTGGATCGACGAGGGCGCGGCCGATGGTTTCATCCTCGGCTTCCCGGTGCTCGCGCAGGGGCTGGAGGACTTCATCACGTTCGTGATCCCGGCGCTCGAGGCGCGCGGGCGCTACCAGCGCACGCTGCCCGGCCGCACGCTGCGCGACCACCTCGGCCTGCCGCGCAAGGCAAGCCGCCACGCGGCAACGGGCGGCACGTCGGACTCCGCAAAGAAGGTTGCCTGATGGGGTCGGCCTTCAGGAACCCGCTCGGACAGCCGCTCGGCCTCACGCTGGCCGAGCAGGAGACCGAACGCATCGCGTCGTCGATCGCGACGACGATCGACGAGTTCATCGCGCTGCGCCGGGATCTGCACCGGCACCCCGAGCTCTCGTTCAACGAGCACCGCACATCCAAGATCGTCGCCGAGCGGCTCGGATCGTTCGGCTACGAGGTGACGACGGGCCTGGGCGGCACCGGCGTGGTCGGCACGCTGCGGCGCGGCCGTGGCGAACGGCGCCTGGGCATCCGCGCCGACATGGACGCGCTGCCGATCGAGGAACAGACCGGCGCCGCGCACGCGAGCATCCACGCCGGCGTGATGCACGCCTGCGGCCACGACGGCCACACCGCGATCCTGCTGACCGCGGCGCGCTATCTCGCCGAATCGGGATCGTTCGACGGCACGCTGCAACTCATCTTCCAGCCTGCCGAAGAGACCGGCAAGGGCGCGACGAAGATGATCGACGACGGCCTGTTCGAGCGCTTCCCGGTCGACGCGGTGTTCGGCCTGCACAACTGGCCGAGCGTCGACGCCGGCCACATCGGCTGCGTCGCCGGCCCGGCGATGGCCTCGGTCGACTGGGCGCGCATCGTGGTGCGCGGCAAGGGTGGCCACGGCGCGCAGCCGCACGAGACCGTCGATGCGGTCGTGGTCGCGGCGCACATCGTCACTGCGCTGCAGACGATCGTCGCGCGCAACGTCAACCCGCTCGACATGGCGGTCATCACGGTCGGCTCGATCCACGGTGGCGGCGCGGCCAACGTGATCCCCGAGACGGTCGAGCTGAAACTCTCGGTGCGCGCCTTTCGGCCCGATGTGCGCGAGCTGCTGCGCGAGCGCGTGCCGGCACTTGCGCGCGCGCAGGCGGAGAGCTTCGGTGGGCAGGCGCAGGTCGAGTACCACCTGGGCTTTCCGGCGGTGATCAACCACGCGGACGAGACCGGCTTCGCGCGTGCCGTTGCGCTCGAGACCTTCGGCGCCGGACATGTCGATCCGGCCTTCAGGCCCCGCACCGCGAGCGAGGACTTCGCGTTCATGCTGCTTGCCAAGCCCGGCAGCTACGTCTTCGTCGGCAACGGCGACGGGCCACCGTTGCACAGCCCGCACTACGACTTCAACGACGCCATCCTCGCCCCCGCTGCCACCTACTGGGTGCGGCTGGCCGAGAGATTCCTGGCCTGACACCGCAGACGGAGAAAGACCATGAGCAGTGCGAGCGACATCTTCATCCAGACCAGCCCCATCGACCCGCGCGCGCGGCCGCTGGTCGACGGCCTGACGCGCGAGTACGACAGCCGCTACGGCGAGTTCTACGACTGCAACGGCGAGCCGCGCGAGATGGAGAAGTACCCGCCTGAACTGTTCGCGCCCCCGCACGGCAACTTCATCCTGTTGTTGCGCGACGGGCGGGCGGTGGCAGGCGGCGCCTTCAAGCGTTTCGACGCGCACACCGCCGAGGTCAAGCGCGTGTGGACGCACGGCGATCTGCGCGGCCGAGGCCTGGCCGGTCGGATCATGGGCGAGCTCGAAGCCCAGGCACTGCGCCAGGGCTACACACGGCTGTACCTGACGACCGGCTTCCGCCAGCCCGAGGCCGTGCGTCTCTATCTCGGGCGCGGCTACACGCCGCTGTTCGACCTGAGCGTCGACCCCGAGGTGCACCGCAAGCTGCCGTTCGAGAAGCCGCTGGTCGGCGCCGCGGGGCCGATGCGACCGCCGCTGGCGGGTGCGCACCCGCGCCTGTGGCAGCCGGCGCCGTACCGCACGGGCGCCGAACAAGAGCACTGAACGAGGTCAGAACCATGTCCACCACCACTGCGAACCCCGCGGACCATGCCTTCGGGGCCGACAACACGCACCCCGTGGCGCACCGCGCCCCGCCTCCCGTCAAGGGCGACTACTCGCACTACCGCATCGTGCCGGCGCGCTACCCGGCGCGCGCGGTCGGCACGATCTTCGCGGCGCTGGTCATCGTCGCGGTGCTGCACTCGGTGTTCACCAACCCGCGCTGGGGCTGGAACGTGTTCGCCGAATGGTTCTTCGCCGAGCCGGTGCTGGTGGGCCTGGGACGCACGCTGCTGTTGACCGCGCTGGGGGCGGTGTTCGGCTTCGCACTGGGCACACTGCTGGCACTGGCGCGGGTCTCGCGCTCGCCGCTGCTGTCCGGGCTGGCCTGGACGTTCGTGTGGATCTTCCGCTCGATCCCGGTGATCGTGCTGCTGCTGATCATCAACAACCTCGGCTACCTCTACGCCAACGTGTCGCTGGGCATGCCCTACACCGGCTGGACCTTCTTCTCGTACCCCACCACGCAGCTGATCAGCCCGTTCGTCGCGGCGCTCATCGGCCTCACGCTGAACCAGGCCGCGTTCGCCTCCGAGATCGTGCGCGGCGGCATCCTGTCGGTCGATCAGGGCCAGCTCGAGGCGGCGGCCGCGCTGGGGCTGTCGCGGCGCCGCCAGGCGTCGCGCATCGTGCTGCCGCAGGCGATGCGCACGATCCTGCCGACCGCGTTCAACGACATCATCGGGCTGGCCAAGGGCACGTCGAACGTCTACATCCTGGCACTGCCCGAGCTGTTCTACACGATTCAGATCATCTACCGACGCAATTTGGAGGTGATCCCGCTGCTGATGGTGGCCACCGTCTGGTACCTGGTGATCCTGACCGTGCTGTCGGCGATCCAGCACCACGTGGAGCGCCACTACGCGAAGGGCGCGCTGCGCAACCCGCCGCCGTCGGCGTTCATCGGGCTGGCGCGCTGGCTCGGGCTCTCTGGCAGGACGAAGACCGGCAAGGCGGCGGCGCCGTCGTCGGCCGAGGCTTCCGTGCCTGCCGCCCCCGCGCCCGCCGTGCCGCGCTGGACCGGCACCCGGCTGCAGGGCGGCGAGGTCACGATCCACGGTGTGTCCAAGAGCTATGGCGCGCTGAAGGTGCTTGACGACGTGACGCTCACCGTGCCGCGGGGCAGCGTGACCGTGATCCTGGGCCAGTCGGGTTCCGGCAAGTCCACGCTGCTGCGCTCGATCAACCACCTCGAGCGCGTCGACGGCGGCTTCATCGCGATCGACGGCGAACTGATCGGCTACCGGCAGGACGCCGACACGCTGTACGAACTCGGCGAGAAGGACATCCTCACGCGCCGTGTCGACGTGGGCATGGTGTTCCAGAACTTCAACCTGTTCCCGCACCTGACGGTGCTCGACAACATCGTCGAGGCGCCGGTCTCGGTACGCCGCGTGTCGCGCCCCGACGCGCAAGCGCAGGCGCTCGAACTGCTGGCCCGCGTCGGCCTGAGCGACAAGGCGCATGCTTACCCGCGCCAGCTCTCGGGCGGTCAACAGCAGCGCGTGGCGATCGCACGCGCGCTGGCGCTGCGCCCGAAGGTACTGCTGTTCGACGAACCGACCTCGGCGCTCGACCCCGAACTCGTCGGCGAAGTACTCGACGTCATCAAGGAACTGGCGCGCTCTGGCACCACGCTGATCGTCGTGACGCACGAGATCGGCTTCGCGCGCGAAGTCGCCGACACCATCGTCTTCATGGAGCAGGGCCGCGTCCTCGAGACCGGCACGCCCGACCAGGTCTTCAACACCCCGCGACACCCGCGCACCGCGGCCTTTTTGGCCAAGGTGCTCTGACCACTTCACCTTTACGCCACGAACCACTCCAAGAACCAAACCATGACCTTCAGAAGAACCGTTCTCTCGTCCGTCGTCCTGGGCATCGCCGCCGCACTGTTGCCTGGGGCCGCCTCGGCGCAAGCCGTCGACCTCAGCCCCGAGCAACCCGGTCGGCCGCGCTCGCAGCCGGTGGCAGAGGCCATCAAGCTCATCGGCAAGGACTTCAAGTTCGTGAAGGACGGCGCGTTGACGGTGGGCACCACCACCGGCCGCCTGCCCTTCGGCGCCTACGCGCTGGACAACAAGACGCCGGTGGGCAACGCCCCCGACATCGCGCAGCTGGTGGCCGACAGCCTGGGCCGCAAGCTCGAACTGATCTCGGTGGCCTGGGCCGACTGGCCGCTGGGCCTGCAGTCGGGCAAGTTCGACGTGGTGATCTCCAACGTGACCGTCACCGAAGAGCGCAAGGAGAAGTTCGACTTCTCCACCTACCGCAACGATCAGCTCGGCATCTACGTGCCCACGAGCAGCAAGATCACGTCGATCAAGGACGCCAAAGACGTGGCCGGGCTGAAGGTGATCGTCGGTGCTTCGACCAACCAGGAGCAGATCCTGCTGCGCTGGAACCAGCAGAACATCGCCGCCGGCCTGAAGCCGGTGGAGGTGCAGTACTACGACGACGACGTTGTGCTGTACCTGGCGCTCGCCTCCGGCCGCGCCGACGCCTACCTCGCGCCCAACGGCATCGCTGCGCACAACGCGCGCGACGGCAAGACCCGGCTGGTGGGTGCGTTCTCGGGCGGCTGGCCGCTGACGGCCGAGATCGCTGTGACCTCGCGCAAGGGCTCGGGCATTGCCGACGCCATCACCGCGGCTTTGAACGCGCAGATCAAGAACGGCAACTACACGAAGGCGCTGGAGCGCTGGAACTTGCAGTCCGAGGCCATCCAGGTGGCGCGCACCAACCCGCTCGGCCTGCCGAAGAAGTGAGGGCGGCGCGATGAGCACTTCCAGCGCCGAGCGCATGCCGCTCAAGAGAATCATCGCCAGCGCCGCGGCGGCGGGCCTCGCCTTCGCGCTCGCATTCAGCAGTGCGCACGCTGCCGACAAGTTCGACTTCAGCCCCGCCCAGGCGGGCCGCCTGCACGCCGACAAGGACCCGGCCGCGATCCAGGCGCTCTCGAAGGATTTCAAGTTCGTGAAGGACGGCGTGTTGACCGTCGCGATCGCACCGTCCGCGCCACCGATCGCGACATACGCGACCGATGCGAAGACCGTCGTCGGCTTCGATCCCGACTACGCGCAGCTGATCGCCGATGCGCTCGGCCTCAAGCTCGAACTGCAGCCGATCGCCTGGGCCGACTGGCCGCTGGGCCTGAGCTCGGGCAAGTATGACGCGGTGATCTCGAACGTCGGCGTCACCGAGCAGCGCAAGGAGAAGTTCGACTTCTCGAGCTACCGGCTCGGCCTGCACGGTTTTTACGTGAAGGCCGACGGCCCGATCAAGTCGATCAAGGAACCCAGAGACATCGCGGGCCTTCGCGTCATCACCGGCTCCGGCACGAACCAGGAGCGAATCCTGCTGGAGTGGAACAAGCAAAACGTTGCGGCCGGACTCAAGCCGGTCGAGGTGCAGTACTTCGACGACGACGCATCCCGCGTCCTGGCCATCGTCTCCGACCGCGCCGATGCGAACTTCAACCCCAACGCACCGCAGGCGTATCACGCGGCCAAGGATGGACAGATCCGCGTCGTCGGCACTGTCAACGCCGGCTGGCCGCTGAAGTCCGACGTCGCGATCACGACGCGCAAGGGCAGCGGCCTGGCGAACGCGCTGACCATCGCCACCAATGGCCTGATCAGGAACGGCAAGTACGCGCAGGCGCTGGCACGCTGGAGCCTCACCGAGGAAGCGCTGCCCAAGTCCGAGACGAACCCGCCCGGCCTGCCGAAGTTCTAGTGCCGCAGCGCCGTCAAGCCGGCCGCCATACCGGCGAATCGGCGACGTTGATGCGCTTCGGCAGGATCTGCGCCTGCGTGAATGCATCGGCGATGCGCTGCTGTTCGGCCAGCGCCTCGGCGTCGACCGGTTGCACACGGTAGCTGCGGCGCAGGTTCGCGGACTCGACGATGGCAGCGTCCAGGCCGATCAGCGGCGCGTTCCACGCGGCCGCCGGGCCGGGGTTCTTCTTGATCCATTCGCCCGCACGCTGCAACTCGGCGTAGACGACCGCGAGCACGTCGGCGCGGCGCTGGGCGTAAGGCGTCGCGGCGAGGTAGAAGCGGCGGTAGCTGGAGAGCTTGCCGCCGTCGACCAGGACACGCGCACTCGACTGGCGTTGCACCGCGGCGAGGAATGGATCCCAGATCACCCACGCGGCGACGTTGCCGCCCTCGAACGCGGCGCGGCCGTCGGCGGGCGTCAGGTAAGCGGGCTCGATGTCCTTGATCGTCAGGCCGCTCTGCGCGAGCGCCTCGAGGATCAGGTAATGCGCGCCGGCACCCTTCGCGAACGCGACCTTCTGGCCCTTCAGTTGGGCGACGCTGGTGAGCGCCGAGTCCTTGCGCACAACGATCGCCTGCGCCTGCGGCGACGGCGTCTCGATCGCGTAGTAGGTGAGCCTGGCGCCGGCCGCAAGCGCGAAAGGCGGCACCGCGTCGGCCACGTCCGCACTGAGGTCGACCGCGCCGATGTTCAGCGCTTCGAGCAAGGGCAGACCCGACGTGAACTCGTGCCATTGCACGTCGACCTTCAGCGGGGCGAGCGCCTTCTCGAGCGTGCCGCGCGACTTCAGGAAGATCGTCAGCGTCGATGATTTCTGGAAGCCGATCCGCAGCTTCTCGGGATCGGCGGCAAGCGCGCGTCCGGCGGCGAACGGCAGTGCAGCGGCGGCACCCGCGAGCAGGAGGTGGCGACGCAGGGCGTCGTGGCGAGTGGAGTCTTGCATGGTGCGGCGGGGTTCAGGCAGGCACACCGAGCGGTGCATGCACGTTGCGGATGTCGGTGGTCGCCGTGTCCTCGGGTCGCACGGTGCGTCGCCAGACCGGCTCGCCTGCGACGAAGACCTGCAGTTCGCCGGAGCGGAACGGCGTCCATGTTTCGTTTCGGGTCAGTGGCTCGGTGGCCAACAGCACCATCCGGTCGTCGAGGCCGTTCGCCACACTCAGGTCGAGCGCGATGTCGTGGTCAACCAGATGTGCGGTCGGGAACGGGTGTTCGCGTTGCAGCCAGAACAGCCGCGTCGACGCATGGGCATAGACGGCCCGACCGTCGGTCAGCACGAAGTTGAAGGAACCGTGGCGCGCGATGCGAGCGGCCAGGTCGGCAATCACCGGTGCGAGCTGTTGCCACCCTGCCGCGCGACGCTCGCGAAAACGCCGCCGCAACTCCTGCAGGATCCAGCAGAAGGCGCGCTCGCTGTCGGTGTCGCCGACCGGCTGACAGCTGCCGCCGAGCCGCGGGTGAAAGTCCTTCAGGTCGCCGTTGTGGCAGAACGACCAGTGCCGGCCCTGCCACTCGCGCACGAACGGGTGACAGTTCGACAAGTGCACCGCGCCCTGCGTGGCCTTGCGGACGTGGGCGAGCACGGTGCGGGCACGGATCGGGTGGCGGCGCAGGAACTCGGCGAGCGCCGAGTCGCTGGCACGGCCGTCGTCGATGAAGTGACGGCATACCTTGTCGTCATGGAAGGCAAGGCCGTAGCCATCGGCATGCTCACCGGTATGCCCGCCACGCGCCGACAGGCCGGTGAACGAGAATGTCACCGCGGCCGGTGCGTTGCAGCTCAGCGCGAACAGCTGGCACATTTGCGGCGCGTGAACAGCGGGTCGATCGGATGCTCGGTCTGACTGTCCTGGCTCATGTGAAGCAACGACTCTGGATGCGAGGAAGAGGCAGCGAAGCTTGCTGCAGGCTGGTACCGACCATACGGAAGCCGACGCGCCACCCCAACGAAGCATTGCGCGTTTCGATATGCGCTCACCGAGTACAGCGGCCGAACGCTGTGCGATCACTTTGGATCGCGCTGGCCCTCACACATCACGAGGCCTCGGCGGCCTGAGCAGCCTCTCATGCGCTGCACGAGTAGGCACATGCAGAATCATTCGTTCCGCTTCGATCCTTCGGCTGCCTAGACTGCGCGTCCTCCTGTCTTCGCCCGCCGCATGGCAACGCTTGGCCGGAGCCCGCCGTCTTCCGTCATCGCATGAGCATCAACCTGTCCTCCGTCTCGGCCCATCTCGCTTTGACGCCGCCGATCGAAGTCCATCGCTTCGACGCGCCGCTCGGTGCTGAAGTCACCGGCCTCGACCTGGGCGCACCGCTACCCGACACCGACTTCGCGCGCATCCATCGCGCGCACCTCGACCATCACGTGCTGGTGTTTCGCGACCAGCGCATCACGCCGCAGCAGCAGATCGATTTCAGCCGCCGCTTCGGGCCGCTGCAGATTCACGTGCTGCACCAGTTCCTGCTGAAGGACCATCCCGAAATCCTGATCGTCTCGAACATCGTCGAGAGCGGCGAGCCCATCGGGCTGGGCGACGCCGGCCGCTATTGGCACTCCGACCTGTCGTACAAGGAGCGTCCGAGTCTGGGTTCGATGCTGCACGCGCAGGAGCTGCCCGCCAACGGCGGCGACACGCTGTTCGCGAACATGCATCTAGCCTGGGACACGCTGCCGGCGCCGTTGCGTCACGCCATCGAGGGCCACCGCGCCGAGCATTCGTACCTCGCGAAGTACGAGGAGCTGCGCCGGCGCAGTCCGTGGCGCCCGAAGCTCAGCGACGCGCAGCGCGCGCAGGTGAAGCCGGTCGAGCACCCGATCGCGCGCACCCACCCCGAGACCGGCCGCAAGGCGTTGTTCGTCAGCGAGCACTTCACGACCCGCATCGTCGGCCTGCCCGAGCACGAGAGCCGCGACCTGCTGGCGCAACTGTTTGCGCACAGCGTGCGTCCCGAACACCTCTACCGCCACAGGTGGCAGCCGCACGACATGGTGTTCTGGGACAACCGCTCGCTGATGCATCTGGCGACCGGCTGCCCCGAGGACCAGCGCCGGCGCCTGAACCGCACCACGATCGAAGGTGATGTGCCCTTCTGATTTCCTGACTTTCACTGGACCCTCGATGATCTCGATCTCACGCCGCCTCGCGGCCTCCGCCGTGGCCCTTCTCTCGTTCGGCGCCACCCTGCCTGCCCATGCCGAGGGCCAGCTGCGCATCGCCGAGCAGTTCGGCATCGTCTACCTGTTGCTCAACGTCGCGCAGGACCAGGACCTGATCGAGAAGCAGGGCAAGGCACAGGGGCTGGACATCAAGGTCGAGTTCGTCAAGCTCTCGGGCGGTGCGGCGGTGAACGAGGCTCTGCTGTCGGGATCGATCGACGTGGCCGGCGCCGGCGTCGGCCCGCTGCTGACGATCTGGGATCGCACGCTCGGCAAGCAGAACGTGCGCGGCATCGCGTCGCTGGGGAATTTCCCGTACTACCTGACCAGCATCAACCCGGCGGTGAAGACCATCGCCGACTTCACCGACAAGGACAGGATCGCGCTGCCCGCAGTCGGTGTTTCGGTGCAATCGCGCGTGCTGCAACTGGCTTCGGCCAAGGTCTGGGGTGATGGGCAATACAACCGGCTGGACAAGATCCAGGTCGCCGTCCCGCATCCCGAAGCCACCGCCGCGATCATCAGGGGCGGCACCGAGATCACCGCGCATTTCGGCAACCCGCCGTTCCAGGAGCAGGGCCTGACCGGCAACCCGGCCGCCCACATCGTGCTGAAGAGCTACGACGTGCTGGGTGGCCCGTCGTCGGCCACGGTGCTTTACGGGACCGAGAAGTTCCGCAAGGAGAACCCGAAGACCTACAAGGCCTTCGTCGACGCGCTCGCCGAGGCTGCACAACTCGTGCGCAAGGATCCCGAGAAGGCCGCAGACATCTTCATCCGCACCAACAAGTCCGGCATCGACCGCAAGCTGCTGCTCGGCATCATCAAGAACCCCGAGGTCGAGTTCAAGCTGGCGCCGCAGAACACCTACGCGCTGGCCGAGTTCATGTACCGCGTCGGCGCGATCAAGCACAGGCCGGCATCGGCCAAGGATTACTTCTTCGACGACGCGCAGAACACCGCGGGCAATTGAGCATGGTCTCGTCCTGGGCCTCGGGCAACGACACGCTGTTGCGCACCGCCGAAGCCGAGTCTGCCGTGGAGCGCGCGTCGACACCGGCCGCGAAGGCGCTGGCACCGAGCGCCGCGCTGCTGCAGGTCGATGGGCTGACGCTGGAGTACGTCACGCACGACCGCGTTGTTCGGGCCACGCACCGCGTGAGCTTCGATGTGCACCAAGGCGACCGCTTCGTGCTGCTGGGTGCGTCGGGCTGTGGCAAGTCGTCGCTGCTGAAGGCCGTGGGCGGATTCCTGCCGGCGCGCGAAGGCGAGATCCGGCTCGATGGCGAGCCGGTGCGCGAGCCGGGCCCTGACCGCATCGCCGTATTCCAGGAGTTCGACCAGTTGCCGCCGTGGAAGACCGTGCTGGCCAACGTGATGTTCCCGCTGCTCGCGTCGCGCCGGCTGCCCAAGGCACAGGCGCGGGATCGAGCACTCGAGGTGCTCGCGAAGGTCGGGCTGGCCGACTTCGCCGACGTGCATCCGCACACGCTGTCGGGCGGCATGAAGCAGCGCGTCGCGATCGCCCGCGCGCTGGCAATGCGGCCCAAGGTCTTGCTGATGGATGAACCCTTCGCGGCGCTCGACGCGCTGACGCGCCGCCGCATGCAGGAGGAACTGCTCGAGCTTTGGGACGAGGAACGCTTCACGTTGCTGTTCGTGACCCACTCGATCGAGGAGGCGTTGGTGGTGGGCGACCGCATCCTGGTGCTCTCACCGCATCCCGGGCGCGTGCGCGCCGAGCTCAATGCGCACCAGTTCGACCTGCACAGCCTGGGCAGCGAGACCTTCCAGGCACAGGCGCGGCGCATCCACGGCCTGCTCTTCGACGCGACGGCCCGCGGCTGCGCGCCATGACCGTCTCTTCCACACCGATCCGCGCCGAGTTCGAGCGGCCGTTGGAGCCGCTGGGCGACGTGGCGCCCGAGCGCGCGTTGCCGCTGCCGGCGCGGCTATGGCAGCACACGGCGTGGCGCAAGGCCGTGATCGTCGCGCTGCTCGCCGGGCTGTGGGAGTTGGTCGCACGGCTCGCGAACAACGACCTGCTACTGCCCACGTTCACGCAGTCGGCCCGCGCCTTCATCGACGGCTTCGCGAGCGGCGAGCTGATCGACAAGGCGCGCATCTCGATGGCGCTGCTGCTGCAGGGTTACCTGCTCGGCATCGTCTGCGCCTTCGCGCTCACGGCGCTGGCGGTGTCGACGCGCTTCGGCCGCGACCTGCTGAGCACGCTGACCGCGATGTTCAACCCGCTGCCGGCGATCGCGCTGCTGCCGCTGGCGCTGCTGTGGTTCGGCCTGGGCAAGGCGAGCCTCGTGTTCGTGCTCGTGCATTCGGTGCTGTGGCCGCTCGCACTGGCCACCTACGCCGGCTTCCAGGGCGTGCCCGAGACCTTGCGCATGGCCGGGCGCAACTACGGCCTGCGCGGCCTGCGCTTCGTGGTGCTGGTGCTCGTGCCGTCGGCGCTGCCGGCGATCCTGTCGGGGCTGCGCATCGGCTGGGCCTTCGCGTGGCGCACGCTGATCGCCGCGGAACTGTTCTTCGGCGCCTCGTCGGGCAAGGGCGGCCTGGGCTGGTACATTTTTCAGAACCGCAACGAGCTCTACACCGACAAGGTGTTTGCCGGCCTGGCCAGCGTGATCCTGATCGGCCTGCTGGTCGAGAGCCTGGGCTTCGACACGCTCGAGCGCATCACGGTGCGCCGCTGGGGCATGCAGCGGTGAGCGACGCAAGGCGGCGCGTGTTGATTTCCACCCAGAAGTGATCCACTGACCCCGCTGACTTCCGTTTAAAACTGACCCACGCAAGAACCCTAACCTGCTGCTTTGAGTGGCAGGGAGCAGTAGGCGTGATGTCGTGGACAACGTCGCGCGTTTCGGCATCGATCAGGATCGTTCCCCGAGGACTCTCGTACGTGTAGCCCTTCGCCGCGGCGATGGTCGCGTCCGGATCGACCTTGCCGCCCTGTTTCTGAATGGCATGGGCGATCCAGCGCAAGAATCTTGATGCCGGCCTTTGGCATTTCACGATCGGCAAAGCCCTTCATGAATGCCACCATCGGCTCGCCAGCAGGGAGAAAGACGAACACAGCATCCGGTTTCGCATCCTTGATGCGCTGCAGGTACGGTGCAAGCTCCCAGTTGTCGGTAGGATGTATCTTAATTGAAGCATTGGCATCATAGATCCTCATATTAGATACAAATCATTGTCGATTTGCCTCTTAGTTGGTACACTGGCACCATGAAGGAGGAGCGACATGCGTCGACCTGAACTGGAATTCGTGACCCCGGCTGGCTTGGACGCTGCCCGGCAACTCGGCAAGGCCGTGCGCGCCTCCAGACTCGCGATGAACTCGACGCAGGTGGACTTCAGCGCGCGCGCGCGCCTGAGCCGCGCCACGTTGGCGCGCATCGAGTCCGGTGACCCTGCGGTGAGCTTCAGCTCGTGGCTGTCGGCGATGGAGGAGGCTTCGCTCCTCCATCTCCTGCAGCCGAGCGCGCCCGCGCGCGCCAACACGCCGACGCCAGCGCGCGCTGGCACGCGCCAACGCGCCTCCGGGCTGCACGGCGCGGCCGCGCGTGAAGACGCCTATGACTTCTGAATTCACCACGACGGTCTTCGCCTTCCTGGGCGCGGAGTTGCGCGCCGTGCCGGCGGGCTTGTTGCATCTCCAGGAAGAAGGAAGCCAGGCCGTTGGATCCACCTTCGGCTTCGGCAGCAGGTACCTGCAGCGCGGCAACGCGATCCCGCTGGACACCTCCGCGCTCCGGCTGGAGGGCGCGGTACCCGGCTCGGTGAAGCAGATCACTCCTCCGAACGGCCTCCCGCTCTTCGGAGCCGTGCGAGACGCACTGCCGGACCTCTGGGGCCGGCGCGTCATCGAGAACAAGCTCAACGTGCCGGCCAACTCCCTGCGCGAGTCCGACTACATGCGCCACGCCGGCAGCAACCGCCTGGGTGCGCTCGACTTCCGGGCGACGCCGGAGTCCGAGGAAGAGGACGGCCTGCTGGTGCCCGTCACGGAGCTGAGCTACCTCCTCGACGCCTCCGACCGGGTGCAGCGCGGCGAGCCCATTCCGCAGAACCTCACCCAGCTCTTCCATGCAGGGGCCACGATGGGCGGCGCGCGGCCCAAGGCCGTGGTCGTGCGTGACGACGTGCAGTACCTGGCCAAATTCCCTGCCACCGGTGACGGGTTCAATGTCCCCGTCATCGAGCGCGCGACGCTCGAGCTCGCACGCGCCTGCGGGTTGCAGGTGCCCCAGACAGACGTCGTGCGCATGCCCGACGGTCGCGACGTCATGCTCATCGAACGGTTCGACAGAACCGCGGTCAAGGGCGGGTGGGTGCGCAAGCCGGTGGTCAGCGCGCTCACGGCACTGGAGCTGCATGAAACCGAGTCGCCCGACGCGAGCTACGCCGCGCTTTCGGACAGGATGGGCCGGTTCGCCGCACACGGACGCGTGGACGTCGACCGCGCGGAGCTCTTCGGTCGCATGGTCTTCAACGTCCTGGTGAGCAACGACGACGACCACCTCCGCAACCACGCCTTCGTCTGGTTGCCCGAAGCGCGCGGCTGGACACTGAGCCCGCTGTACGACGTCCTGCCGAAGCCGCAGATTGCGACCGAACGACGTCTGCACCTTGGCGTGGGCAAGCGCGGTCGCCTGGCGACCCTCGACAACGCCATGTCGGAGTCCGGACGATTTGGGCTGACGCCGCCGAAAGCAAAGGAGATCGTCGAGCGCATCAGCATGGTGACCCGAGAGTGGCGGACGGCCTTCAACGAGATGGGCGTCGGCAATGCCGAGTGCGACAAGGTGGCAGCGGCATTCCGCAAGCCGCGCGACATCGGCCTTGATGCTGCACTGAGTTGAGTGCGACGATGCGGCTATCGCAGGCCGGGATCTGCTTGCGGCTGGTCAACTCCATGCCCGATCGGCTCGGACCTGCTTGGGATTCGGCAACGCACCGTGGCGCGCCGGCGCAGCTTCGCGCTCGCGGCAGCGGAACTTCATCTCATGGCATCGACGATCATCCACCAGGTCGCGCGGCTCGAATCGCACCTGGGTGTGCGCCTGTTTGAGCGAAGCGCTCATTGCGTGCCCATCAGCGCAGCTGGAGAGCTGTACCTTTCACGTATCGGCGGCGCGCTCTCTGCGATCGCTGCGGCAACGGAAGATCTGCGGCAAGGCGTCACTTTGTGCCCCAGCATCGCGAGCCTGTGGTTGATGTGGCGCCTGGGCCGTGATGGCCGCGACTGCCCGACTTCCGGCTGATCCGCGTGCTCCTTCTGCTCGTCCGCGCAATCTGGGCCGACAAGGGCAGCGCCTGCTTGAGAAAGGTGATCAGTTCGCCAACGAATAGGCAGATGCAGCTGCAGGGGAGGCGGAGGGCGGCAGGCCCGCCCCAGCCTCCTCATCTGCCACGACATCCGGCGCTGCCGCATCGCTGAGGAGGCCGTGCCGTTTCAGCAGCGTGCGAAGCGTGTTGCGCGTGATGCCCAGGAGACGCGCGGTGCGGACCTGGTTGTCGTGGCAACGAGAGAACGCACGCCGCACCAGCATCGCTTCGATCGTCTGGAACACCTGCGGCTGGGTTGCGTTCATGACGCCATCGATCGCCTGTTCCAGCGCTGCGATACAACCCTCCGGCGCAAGGCTCCCAGGCGCGAGTGGCGGTGCGCCAAGTATCGGCGCACTGGCACTGTCCTCACGCTGCGGCGATTCGCCCTGCCCCACCGCGCCCATGCGAGTCAGCGGCGAGAAACGGAAGTCGGCAACGCGCACGATGCCATCGCGGCAGACGATCAGCGCGTAGTGGATGACGTTCTCCAGTTCGCGGATGTTCCCGGGCCAGCCGTAAGCGAGCAGCGCGCCCTGGGCGTCCTCGGACAGCCGCGGGTCATCGACCTGCAGCTTGCCCGCATACACGCCCATGAAGTGCCGCGCCAGCGGCAGGATGTCGCCCGGCCTCTCTCGCAGCGGCGGCAGACTGACCGACGCCACGCTCAGCCGGTAGTACAGATCAGCGCGGAAGTGCTGCGCTTCCACGGCCTGGTGCAACTCGATGTTGGTCGCGGCGATCAGCCGCACATCGATCGGCGTCGAGCGACGCGAGCCGAGCCGGACCACTTGCCGCTCTTGCAGCACGCGCAGCAGCTTCACCTGCAGCGCGAGCGGCAGATCGCCGATCTCATCGAGAAACAGCGTGCCGCCGTTGGCCGCCTCGAACCAGCCGGCCCGCGCCTGCGAAGCACCGGTGAAGGCGCCGCTCTCGTGCCCGAACAGCTCGGCATCGATCAGGGTCTCGCTGAAGGCACCGCAATTCACCGCCACGAACGGACCGCGGCGCCCGCTGCACGTGTGCACGTGGCGCGCGATCAATTCCTTGCCGGTGCCGGTCTCGCCGATGACCAGCACCGTCGCCTCGCTTCGCGCGACGCGTTCGACCTGCTCGAGCAACGCGACCGATCGAGGATCGTGAAACAGCAAAGCCTTCGCCCGAATCGACAAGGCCATCGACGCAGGCTCTGGGAAGGTCAGGAGCGGATTGGCGGACATGCGAATGGCGGGCGGTTTTGCAAGGCGTCGAGGCCGAGACCATAGTGGCTAGGGGGCAATCCACCAACTGATGTTTATGGATATGGATATACGACCGCTGTCGCCCGGCCCGCCCGGCGTGCTGATTCCTCAGCAATGGACGTCGCGGAATGCGTGATTCCCAACAGCGCGTGTCGCTGCAGATCGAACAGCGGATCGCGCGATTCGCGACTCGGAGCGCGACAGTCCACAGCACACCACAGAGGGCTGCCAGGGAGTGAACCTGCGCTGACACGCAGTCGAATCGACAAGGCATCAATGCTGGCTCGGTAGTTGCAAACGAGGGCCGTGCTGCCGCTTGCTGCACGCCTCGCAAGCACAACAACAACATCCTGGAACTCGGAGTACGCGAATGAACAAGACCTGGTACCTGTCTGTGCTGTTGGGGCTCGGCACCGTGGCCGCATCGGCAGCCGACGACAAGTCCGCGACAGCGAACGACGTCACGGCCACGACGGCGATCGCCACCAAGGCCTGGTCGCCGTACCAGGCTGTCAAGCGACCCGAGCTGCCGATGGTGACGCAGAAGAACTGGGTGCGCACGCCTGTCGATACGTTCGTGCTGGCGCAGCTCGAGGCCAAGGGCCTGAAGCCTTCGCCGGACACGGACCGTGCGTCGTACATCCGGCGCGCGACGCTCGATGCCTGGGGCCTGCTGCCCACGCCGGAAGAGGTCCAGGCCTTCGTCAACGACCGCTCTGCCGATGCCTATGAGAAGCTGGTGGATCGGCTGCTTGCGTCCCACCACTTCGGCGAGCGCCAGGCGCGCCGCTGGCTCGACCTCGCGCGCTACGCCGACAGCGCCGGCTTCCAGGGCGACCAGACGCGGCCGAACAACTGGCGCTATCGCGACTACGTCATCGACGCGTTCAACCACGACAAGCCGTTCAACCGCTTCGTCCAGGAACAGATCGCCGGCGACGAACTCTGGCCCGACAGCCAGGAGGCCAGGATCGCCACCGGATTCCTCGCGGGCTACCCCGACAACAGCAACTCGCGCGACCTGGTGCAGCGCAAGTACCAGATCGCCACCGACATGACCGACCTGGTCGGCGAGACCTTCCTGTCGGCCACCATCGGTTGCGCGCGCTGCCACAACCACAAGGCCGACAAGGTCAGCCAGAAGGAGTACTTCCAGCTGCAGGCCTTCTTCGCCAACACCAGCGTCGACGAGAAGGCGCCGCTGGCACAGAAGGGCCCCGCCGACCTCGAGTACGAGAAGGCGCAGGCCGCGTATCGCGACGCCACCAAGGACGTCCGCGCCAGGCAGAAGGCCATCCTCGACAGCGTGCGCGAGAAGGGCGAGAAGTACCACAAGGAACGCTACCTGACCGACAGCCGCGAAGCGATCTTCAAGCCCCAAAGCGAATGGACGCCGCTGGACCGCTGGGTCAACTTCCGCCTGAAGAGCGTGACCACCGACAACGACATCGCGAACTTCCTGAAGTACTCCGCCACAGAAAAGGACGGCCCGGAATACGAGGCCGCGAACGTCGACAAGTGGAAGCAGTATGAGCAGCTGACGGCCGAACTGAAGAAGTTCGACAAGCTCAAACCCGCCCGTGGTTCGGCCACGCTCACCGCGGCCACCGAGCTCGGACATCCCGAGGCGCCACCCACCCATCTGCGCTTCGGTGGCGTCCATGAACGCCCGCTCGAGGAAGTGCAGCCCGGCTTGCCGGCGCTATGGACCGGCGCCGAGAAGCCGCAGATCGTGCCGACCGCGACCTCATCGGGCCGCCGCACCGCGCTGGCGAACTGGATCGCCAGCCCGACGAACCCGCTGACGGCGCGCGTCTTCGTGAACCGCGTGTGGAGCCAGTACTTCGCGACCGGCATCGTCGGCACCGTGGCCGACTTCGGCCGCGCCGGCCAGAAGCCCACGCACCCCGAATTGCTCGACTACCTCGCCGACGACTTCGTCAAGCAGGGCTGGAGCGTCAAGAAACTGGAGCGCCAGATCCTGTTGTCGAGCGTCTATCGCCAGTCGTCGGCCGAGCGCAACGACGCCGTCAAGGCAGACCCCGAGAACAGGCTGCTCGCAGTGTTTCCGCGCAAGCGCCTCGAGGCCGAAGAGATCCGCGATGCGCTGCTGTACGCCTCGGGCCAGCTCGAAGACAAGGTCGGTGGCCCGGCGGTGTTTCCGCCGGTGCCGAGCAATCTCGACGCCGGCAACCTGTGGCAGGTGTCGCAAGACGAGGCCGACTATCGCCGCAGAAGCATTTACGTGTTCGTCCGCCGCAGTGTGCCGTACCCGCTGATGCAGTCCTTCGACCCGGCCAATCCGTCGCAACCGCATCACAAGCGCGATGTGACAACGACGCCGCTGCAGGCACTGACGCTGTTCAACAGCGACATCGTGTTCGGCTGGTCGCAGGCCCTTGCCGGCCGCGTGATCCGCGAAGCCGGCAATGATGAATCTGCGCAGCTGACCCGGCTCTACCAGGTGCTGTTCTCGCGCGAGCCCAACAAGGCGGAGAAGACGGCTTTGAAGGAGTTCCTGGCCAACGAGGAAAAGCTCATCGCGCAAAAGACATCGAACGGCAAGTTCGAAGTCGCGGTTCCCACTGGCCTGAAAGACACGCAACAGCTGAACCCGATCCGGGCAGCGGCGTTCGTCGATCTCGTGCACACGGTCGCGAACTCGAACGACTTCGCCTACCGGTTCTGAGTTCACTGCCAAGCAGTTTCAACACAATCGTTCAACACAAGGAAAACAGCATCATGAGCATCGCTTCGCGTCGCGACTTTCTCCTCAAGACCGGCCAAGGCCTCGGCGGCGCCGCGCTGACCGGCCTGATCCCCGGCGTGGGCGCGTTCGGCGCCGCCCAGGCGGCCGACCTGATCGACCCGCTTGCGCCCAAGCAGCCGCACTTCCCGGCCAAGGTCAAGTCGGTCATCTGGCTGCACATGAACGGCGCGCCGAGCACGCTCGACCTCTACGACCACAAGCCCGACCTGGTGAAGCTGGCCGGAACGGAAGTCCCCGCTTCCTTCCTGAAGGGCATCAAGACCAGCACCCAGGGCGGCGTCGGCAAGCTGTACGCGTCGAACCGCACCTGGAAGCAGCACGGCGACAGCGGCGCCTGGTTCTCCGATCTGGTGCCGAGCATCGCGCAGCACGCCGACAAGCTGGCGTTCATCAAGTCGAGCATGACCGTCGGCGCGACCCACGACATCTCGATCCTGAAGCTGAACACCGGCGACCTGAACCCCGGGCGGCCTTCGTTGGGCGCCTGGGTGACCTATGCGCTGGGCTCGGCGAATCCTGACCTGCCGCCTTACGTCGTGCTCTACAACGGCAAGAGCGAGCCGAGTGCCGGTTCGGTCAACTGGAACTCGGGCTTCTTGCCGGCCGTCTACCAGGGCACGGCGTTCCGTCCAGGCGCGTCGCCGATCCTGTACCTGGACCGGCCCGAATTGCGGGCCGCGACCCAGCAGCGCAGCTCGCTCGATTTGCTGAAGCGCCTGAACGCGCTGGGCACGGCGCAGCGTCCGGCCGATACGGAGCTGCTCGCGCGGGTGCGCTCCTATGAGCTCGCCGACCGCATGCAGGCGGCCGCGCCGGAAGCGGTCGATCTGGCCAAGGAAACCGATGCCACCAAGGCGCTGTACGGCCTGGACGACCCGACCAGCGCGAGCTACGGCACGACCCTGCTGCGCGCGCGGCGCCTGGTGGAACGCGGGGTGCGCTTCATCCAGGTCGTGTCGGGCGCGCCCGATGGCGAGACCGAGTTCACGAGCTGGGATGCGCACAGCGATCTCGAGAAGAACCACGGCCTGATGGCGCGCATGGTCGACAAGCCGATCGGCGGCCTGCTCGCCGACCTGAAGTCGCGCGGCCTGCTCGAGTCGACCTTGGTGGTGTGGACTTCCGAGTTCGGCCGCACCTCGTACGGCCAGAGTGGCAACGGCCGTGACCACAACGCCTGGGGCTACACGCAGTGGCTGGCCGGCGCCGGCATCAAGGCCGGCACCACCTACGGCGAGACCGATGAGATCGGCCTGCAGGTCGCCGACAAGGACAAGGCCGTCGACACCTACGACCTGCATGCGACGGTGCTGCAGTTGCTCGGGCTGGATCACCTGAAGACCACGTTCCTGAACAACGGCCGTTCCGAGCGCCCGACCGTGGTGTACGGGAAGGTCATCAAGGAACTGCTCGCCTGACCACGAGAACGCGCGCACATGCGACGGGCAATCGTTGGACTCGCCGCGCTCCTGGCCCTGGCCGGGGGCGCCCGATCCGATCAGGCAGAACTCGACACCGACCTGATGCACAGCATCGAGGACAGCAACAAGAGCCTGGCCTCCAACATCGCGATCAAGGAAACCAAGGGCGCCAGTTCGGACGCCAAGGAACTGACCGAGATGTTCGCGCAGGTCGAGGCGTTCTACGCGAGGAAGGGTGATGCCCCGGACGCGGTGGAGCTGGCGAAGAAGAGCCGCGCATTGAGCACGCAGATCTTGCAGTCGGTGTCGACCAGCGACTTCGGCGCCGCCACCGACTCGGCGACCACGCTGTCGAGAACCTGCAAGACCTGCCACAACTACTACAAGAAATCCTGAAAGCCAATCGATGAAACGTTCTCTTGCGGCGTGCCTGCCGGCCGCCCTGCTCGCCACTGTCGTGTCGTCCGCCGCGCTCGCGGCACTCAAGGAAGGCGATGCGGCCCCGGCCTTCACGGCGCAGGCCTCGCTGGCCGGCAAGGCCTTCAGCTTCTCGCTGAAGGACAGCCTGAAGAACGGGCCGGTGGTCGTCTACTTCTATCCGTCCGCCTTCACGGGCGGCTGCAACCTGCAGGCGCACACCTTTGCGGTTCATCACGACCAATTCGTGGCGGCCGGCGCGACCATCGTCGGCGTGTCGCTGGACAGCATCGGTCGGCTCAATGAGTTCTCGGCCGACCCCCAGTACTGCGCCGGCAAGATCGCCGTGGCATCGGACGCCGACGGGAGGATCGCCAGGGCCTACGACCTGGCGGTGCGCGACGCGGTCGCCGGGCGCAAGGACACGCGCGGTGCCGACATCGACCATGGCTCGACGGAACGCACCACCTTCGTCATCACGCCCGACGGCAGGATCGCGGCCACGGTGGGCGGCCTGACGCCGGTGGCCAACGTCGAACGGGCGCTGGCAGCGGTGCAGAAGCTGGCGGCCGCGCCGCGGTGACCCGGGCGCCACGCAACGTCGCACAGCCCAACTCGTGCGGATCGGCGCCATGTGGGCTGTGCTGTGCATCGCGGCGCCCGCTGGCAGCGCGGCCATCGCCAATGCAAGCGGCACCGGCGCGCCTCAAGGCGACGCCATCGCCGGCAAGGAGAAATCCGATTCGGAACGCTGCATCGAATGCCACAGCATCGATCCGCGCACGAGCGGACCGAACAACGGCACCGGCGGCAAGTTCGCCAAACTGACCGGGCAATCGTCTGCCTACATCGTGAAGCAGATCCGCGACTTCCGCAGCGGCGCGCGCCGCCACGACTTCATGGCCATGATGGCGCGCAGCGTCGATGACGCCGATATCGCCGACATTGCCGCCTACTTCGCCGGCCTGCCCGTCATGCGTGGCGATGGCGCCCGTGACGTGGCGCCGGCGCGCGAGCTCTACCTGCGGGGCGACCCGGCGCGCGGCGTGACCGCGTGCGTCGAATGCCACGGCGACGCCGGCAAGGGCCGCGCCGCCGGCGCCGCGACCGCACCGGTGATCGGCGGCCAGGAAGCGCACTACCTCGAAAGGCAGCTGACCGAGTGGCGCAGCGGCGAACGCCACAACAGCGCCGACGGGGCGATGAACCGGGTGACCCAAACACTCACCGACCGCGAGATCCAGGCGCTCGCGAGCTACCTCGCCGGACTCTAGTGGCATCGAGTCATCTGGCACCCCTGTCCTTCACTGCATCCATCAAGACACACACCATTTCATTCCCAACCCGCAACGACACCCATGACCAAAGCCTTTCGCACCCTCACTGCTTCCGCCCTCGCGGTGGCGATCGCCGCCGCATCGACCGCGGTCGTCGCACAGCAAGCGCCCAAGCCCGAGCAGCTCATCAAGTGGCGCCAGTCCGCCTACCAACTGATCGGCTGGAACACCGGCCGCATCAAGACAGCGCTCGATGGTCAGTACAACAAGGACGACGTGGTCAAGGCCGCAAACACCATCGCCGCGGTTGCCAACTCAGGCCTGGGTGCGCTGTTCGCACCCGGCACCGAACAGGGCAAGGGCTGGCATGACACCGCGGTCAAGCCCGAGCTGTTCCAGGACGGCAAGAAGGTCGGCGAATACGCCGCCAATTTCAGCCGCGAGGCCACCGAGCTGGCCCGAATCGCCGCGGCCGGCGAGCCTTCTGCGGTCAAGGAGCAGTACGCGAAGCTGACGCGCACCTGCAAGGCCTGCCACGACGATTTCCGCGCCAAGGACTGACGCCTTCCCCATCGACAACCCTTCGGAGACTCTCATGCAACATTTCAGAAGCAGCGCTGCCTTGCTCTGCGTCGCGCTCGCAGCCACCCCGCCGTGTGCGTTCGCCCAGACGGCCAGCGCGCCGGCCGCCGCCCCCGCCCCGTCGGCCGCGGATGCCACTCGCCTCTTCAGCTTCTTCGTGACCAGTGCCGGGCCGGGCAAGGGCGCTGACCTCGGCGGCCTCGCCGGCGCCGATGCCCATTGCCAGAAGCTCGCCGGAGCCGTCGGCGCGGGTCACAAGACCTGGCGCGCCTACCTCAGCAGCCAGGCGGCGAACGGGCAGCCGGCCGTCAACGCGCGCGATCGCATCGGCCAGGGCCCCTGGTACAACGTCCGCGGTGCCGTCGTTGCGCGCAACCTGTCGCATCTGCACGGCGACACCCTCGACGAAGCCAGGCTGGGCAACAACCTGAGCTGGGCCACCGCATTCACGGAGACCAACGAGGCGGTCAAGCGCGCTGGCGACAAGCCCAACGAGCACGACATCCTGACCGGCTCGCAGCTCGATGGCCGTGCCTATGCCGATGCCGCCGACCACACCTGCAAGAACTACACGAGCAGTGCCGCCGACGGCGCCGCGCAGGTCGGCCACTTCGACCGCACCGGCGGCGGCAACACCTCGTGGAACTCCACGCACGCCAGCCGCGGCTGCGGGCAGGCGAACCTCGTCGCCACTGGCGGTGCGGGCCTGTTCTATTGCTTCGCCGTCGACTGAGAAAGCTTCGCGTTCGATTCGCTCGGCCACGCAATGGCCGAGCCGCGACGAGCCGCACGCTAGACTGATCCAGTCAACCGTCTCGAACCATGACGACTACCACTCCATCGCGACGCCAGTGGCTGCGCGGCGCATCCGCACTGGCCGTGGGCAGCTGCATCGGCACGTCGCGCAGCCTCGCGAAGGACGCGAAGCCCCCGAACATCGTCTTCATCCTCGCGGACGACCTCGGCTATGCCGACCTCAGCGTCTACGGCCAGACCGACTACCAGACGCCGCATCTCGACCGGCTCGCGGCACAAGGCACGCGCTTGACGCAGGCCTATGCGAATTCGGCCGTGTGCTCGGCCACGCGCTTCGGCCTGATCACCGGGCGCTATCAATACCGGCTGCGCGGCGGCCTGGAGGAACCGATCGCCGGCGCCTCGGACACGGTGGGGCTGCCGCCCGGCCATGCCACACTGCCATCGTTGCTGCGGCGCGCCGGCTACGCGACGGCCCTGTTCGGCAAATGGCACCTGGGCGCCCTGCCCAGTTTCGGCCCGCTGAAGAGCGGCTATGACCAGTTCTTCGGCAACTATGGTGGCGCGATCGACTACTTCACGCACAAGCCCGCTGTCGGGGACAAGGTCAAGGAAGACCTGTTCGAAGGCGAGGTGCCGGTGCACAAGGTGGGTTACTACACCGACCTGCTGAGCGAGCGTGCGTCGGACTATCTGCGCGAGCGCAAGGCCGCGGCGCAGCCCTTCTTCCTGTCGCTGCATTTCACTGCGCCGCACTGGCCCTGGGAGGGACCGGGCGACGAAGCGGTGTCGCGCGAAATCGGCAACATCTTTCACTACGACGGCGGCAACCTGGCCATCTACGCGAAGATGGTGACAGCACTCGACGCCGCGGTCGGCCGCGTGCTCCTGACCTTGGCCGACCAAGGCCTGGCGGACGACACCATCGTCATCTTCACGAGCGACAACGGTGGCGAGCGCTTCTCCAGGAACTGGCCTTTCAGCGGCCAGAAGACCGAGCTGCTCGAAGGCGGCATCCGCGTGCCGGCGATCGTACGCTGGCCCGGCCACCTGAGGGCCGGCGACGTGAACAGCCAGGTCGCGATCAGCATGGACTGGCTTCCGACGCTGCTGGCCGCGGCCGGCGCACTGCCCGACCCCGCCACCCCGCCGGATGGCGAGAACCTGTTGCCGGTGCTGCTCGGCGAACGCACGCCGTCGCCGCGAACCCTTTACTGGCGCTACAAGGCGAATGCGCAGCGTGCCGTTCGCTCGGGCAACTGGAAGTACCTGAAGATCAACGGCAACGAGTTTCTCTTCGATGTCGTCGTCGACCAGCGCGAGCGCGCCAACCTGGCGAGCAAGCATCCCGAGGTCCTCGAGCAATTGCGTCGCAACTGGGAGACCTGGAGCACGACCATGCTGCCGATCACACCCGAGGTGTTCACGCACGGGTTGACGCCCAACGTCCAGGCCGATCACTACGCTCCCCAGCAATCCGACTGACCCGGCCGTCGCCTACCTGCGCAGCGGCGATGGCGACCCGATCGCGCCGCCTGTCAACGACTCGGCCTTCGCGAGGCTGTCGGCAATCGAGCCGGCGGCCGCCGAGTCGGCCGGCACCTGCGCCAGCACCTGCCGCCACAGCGCCACAGCGCCGGCGTAATCCTTGCGCTCGTAGCGCACGCTGCCCGACAAGGCCAGCGCCTGCACGTTCTTCGGGTCGAGCACCAGCACGCGTTGAATGAGTCGATCCGGCTCGCCGTCGAGGTGCTGGCCGGTGCTCATGGCCAGGGTCACGGCGAAGTCGAGCAAGAGATCGGCGTCGTCGGGTTGCAGCGTCACCAGGTGGCGGTAGGCCTCGACGGCCGCCTCGAAGCGCCCCGCTGATTCGTGGGCACGCGCCAATGACCGCCACGCGGCCGCATCGCCGGGCCGAGACGCCGCCTGTGCGCGCAGCGACTCGACCGATGCGATCTCGGCAGGGCCCCATGCGGCCGGATGCCCGACCGCGCGGTAGACGCCCGCAGCCGACAACGGGATCGCCAGCGCAAGGGCGGCAGCAGGCCAGCGTTCGACAGGCTGCCGTCCTCCGGCATCGCGGCGCAGCAGCACTGGCAGCACGACGGCCAGCGCCAGTACGCACAGCAGCGCGGCGAGGGCGAGAAACAAGCTCATGCGGCACCGCCCTCTTCTTCTGCGGCGTGCTCCGGACGACCCTGGCGGCGCAACCGCGACCACAGGACGGCCAAGCCCGCGAGCAGCATCGCCAGCGGCCCGAACCACAGTGGACCCGTCGTGCCCTTCAACGGCGGGCGATACAGCACGAAGTCGCCATAGCGCTGCACCATGTAGTCCATCACCTGCGCATCGGACGCACCCTGCGCGAGTTGCTCGCGCACCTGGTTCTTCAGATCGATCGCCAGCTGCGCCTGTGAATCGGCGATCGTCTGGTTCTGGCAGACAAGGCAGCGCAGTTCTTCGGCGATCCGCTTCACATGCTGCTCCAGCGCCGCATCGGCATCCGGCGAGACGGCGGGCTGGCCTTGCGCCAGCGCCACCAGCGGCAGCGCGAGCAGCAAACTCGACAGCCTCCTAGCCACGGTTCAGTGCCTTGATCAGCGGCAGCAGCTTCGTCTCGATGACCTCCGCGGTGACCGGCCCGGTGTGCTTGAGGCGGACGATGCCGAGCTTGTCGATGACGTAGGTCTCGGGCACGCCGTAGACACCGTAGTCGATGCCGATCTTGCCGTTGGCGTCGAGCACCGAGAGCTGATAGGGATTGCCGTGCTGTGCCAGCCACTTGACACCCTCGGGCCGCGCGTCCAGGTAGTCGAGCCCGACGATAGTCACGACGCCGCGCTGCGCCAGATCGAGCAGCAGCGGATGCTCATGCCGGCACGAGCTGCACCAAGACGCCCACACGTTGAGCATCCAGACCTTGCCCTTCATGTCCTGCGGACCGAAGCTCTTGTCGGGAAGCTCGAGCTGCGCCAGCGCGAACGCCGGCGCCGGGCGGCCCACCAGCGGCGAAGGGATCGCCTGCGGGTCGCGCCCGAGGCCCGCACCGAGCAGCATCAGCAACGCGAACAAGACACCGAGCGGCAGCAGAAAACGTCTCATGAAGGTCTCAATTGACAAGAGGAACGACGCATGAAGGCAGCGGCGCCGGCGCGACGGTGGCGAGCGCCCCGTGCATGCGGCGGGCGGACGCGCGGTAGCGGCGGTCGGCCGCGGCGAGCACGCCGCCGAGCGCGATCAGCAGCACGCCCGCCCACACCCAGCCCATGAACGGCTTGCGCTGCACGCGTACGACCCAGGCGCCGTCCTTGCCGGCCTCGCCGAGCGACACATAGAGATCGCGAAACAACCCACGGTCGATCGCGGCCTCTGTCATCGGCATCTGCTGCACGACGTAGAAGCGCTTCTCGGGGTACAGGGTCGCGACATGGGCGTCGCCCCGGCTCACCTCGAAGCGCGCGCGCGCCGCGATGTAGTTCGCGCCGTCGACGCGCCGGAGATCGGCGAAGCTGAAGCGGTAGTCGCCGAGCGTCGCGCTGTCGCCGACACGCAGGCTGTGGTCGCCCGCCGATTCCAGGCCCTTGACCAGCGTGACGCCGAGCACGAACACCGCCACGCCGGCATGCGCGAGGATCATGCCCCAATAGCCCAGCGGCGGGCTGGCGAGCCGTGCACGCCAGGGGGTGCCGGCCGGCTGGCGGCGCAGCCGCTTGGCGAGCTCCGACGCGGTGCCGAGCAGCAGCCAGGCGGCCAGCGCCAGGCCCAGCGCGACCAGCCACGAAGTCTTCAGCACCGCCAGCGCGACGGCCGCGAACAGCAAGGCGCCCGCGGCGATCCAGCGCAGGCGCCGGAGCACGCCAGACACCGACGCCTGCTTCCAAGCGACCAGCGGCCCCACACCGGCGAGCAGCAGCAGCGGCACCATCAGCGGCACGAAGACGGCTTCGAAGTACGGCGGCCCGACGGAGATCTTGCCCAGCTCGAAGGCATCGAGCACCAGCGGGTACAGCGTGCCCAGCAGCACCGTGCCCGCCGCCGCCGCGAGGATCACGTTGTTGACCATCAGCAGTGACTCGCGCGAGAACAGGGCAAAGCGCCCGCCCAGGCCCACCGTGGGGCCGCGCCATGCATAGAGCGTCAGCGCGCCGCCGATCACGACCCCGAGGAAGATCAGGATGTACAGGCCGCGCCGCGGGTCGCTGGCAAACGCGTGCACCGAGGTCAGCACGCCAGAGCGGACCAGGAAGGTGCCGAGCAGTGACAGCGAGAACGCCAGGATCGCGAGCAGCGCCGTCCAGTTCTTGAACGTGTTGCGCTTCTCGGTGACCGACAGCGAATGGATCAGCGCCGTGCCGACCAGCCAGGGCATGAACGAGGCGTTTTCCACCGCGTCCCAGAACCACCACCCGCCCCAGCCGAGTTCGTAGTACGCCCACGAGCTGCCGAGGAAGATGCCGAGCGTAAGGAAAGACCAGGCCAGCAGCGTCCACGGGCGCGTCCAGCGTGCCCAGGCCGCGTCGAGCCTGCCTTCGAGTAGCGCCGCGATCGCGAACGCGAACGCCACCGAGAAACCCACATAGCCCATGTAGAGGATCGGCGGATGCGAGATCATTCCAAGGTCCTGGAGCAAGGGGTTCAGGTCGCGCCCGTCGGCTGCCGCGGGCAGCGTGCGATCGAAAGGGTTCGACGTGAAAAGCAGGAAGCACAGGAAGCCGATGCTGACGAGGCCCATCACACCGAGCACGCGTGCCACCACGGCCGTCGGCAGCTGGCGGCTGAACCCGGCCACGGCGACGGTCCACAGCGCCAGCATCTGGATCCACAGCAGCACCGAGCCTTCGTGCCCACCCCACACGCCGGCAATGCGAAAGTGAACCGGCAAATGCGAATTCGAGTTCGCCACCACGTAGCTCACCGAGAAGTCGTTGCCCACGAAGGCGTGGACCAGCGCGCCGAAGCCGAGCGTGACGAACACGCATTGCCCGACCGCGGCGCGGCGGGCCAGGCCGATCCAGCGCGCATTGCCGCGAAAGGCGCCGACGACCGGCAGCGTGCCCTGCACGCACGCGAGGCACAGCGCGAGCACGAGCGCGAAGTTGCCGAGTTCGGGAATCACTTCAACGGCTCCCCGCCCTGGCCTCGGGCCCCGCCCGAGGCCTTCGCCTTCTCGAGCGCATAGGCCGCGTCGGGCGGCATGTAGTTCTCATCGTGCTTGGCCAGCACCTCGTCGGCCACGAACACGCGCTCGGGGGTCAGCTTCCCTTGCGCGACCATGCCCTTGCCTTCCTTGAACAGGTCGGGCAACGCGCCGCGGTAGTCGACCCGCAGCCGCTGCGCGGTGTCGGTAACCATGAAACTCACGGTGATGCCGTCGGCCTGGCGCGCCAGGCTTCCGGTCTCGACCATGCCGCCGACGCGGAAGCTGCGCTGCTGCGGCGCCTCGCCGCGTACCACTTGGGTGGGCGTGAAGAAGAACACCAGGTTCTTCTGGAACGCGGCGAGCACCAGCCATGCGGCCAATGCCAGCGCGCCCAGCCCGGCGGCGAGCAGCGTGAAACGCTTGTGCCTGGCCTTCATCGCGGACCACCCTGCGCGTCCGCGGCTTCGGCTTGCCGGGCCAGGCTCACCTGTCCAAGGATGGCCCGACGCCGCTGTCCCAACGCGATCCATTCGCCGGCCAGGCACGCCAGCACCACCCCCACCGACCCCCAGACGTAGCGCGCGTAGCCGCCCATCGCGATGAAGTCGTTCCAGCTGCTCCAGTTCATGACCGCAGCTCCGGCAGCTGCGCCACCCAGTCGGCATGCCGCTCGCGCTCGAGCACGATGCAGCGCAGCCGACGCAGCACCGCGGCGATCGCGTAGGCCCACAAGCCCAGCGCGCTGACCAGCATGCCCAGCAGCATGGTCGGCGCCATCGTCGGCGCGCCGCGCATGCCGATCGACGACCCCTGGTGCAAGGTGTTCCACCACTGCACCGAGAAGAAGATGACCGGCACGTTGATCACGCCGACGAGCGCGAGCACCGCGCCGGCACGGTCCGCACGACGCGGATCGTCGATCGCCGACTGCAGCGCGATGAAGCCGATGTAGAGAAACAGCAGGATCAACACCGAGGTGAGCCGCGCGTCCCATACCCACCAGGCGCCCCAGGTCGGCTTGCCCCACAGCGCACCGGTCCACAGGCAAAGAAAGGCGAACAGTGCGCCGGTCGGCGCCAGCGCCTGCATCGCCATGAACGACAGCCGCGTGTTCAGCACCAGCCCCACGGCGCCCCAGAAGGCCATCGCGAGGTAGATCACCATCGCCATCCAGGCAGCAGGCACATGGACGAAGATGATGCGGTAGGCCTCGCCTTGCTGATGGTCGGTCGGCGCGACGAGCAGACCGATGGCCAGGCCCAGCGCCAGCAGCACCAGCGCGGCAGCGAACAGCGCAGGAACGAGCTTTCCGGCGAGCGGATAGAAGGCTTGCGGCGAAGCGAACCGCCACCAGCCGATGCCGGTGACGCGCGCAGGGCCGGCCGTGGCCGGGTTGAGTGACGTGACGGTCAAGAGAACACCTCGATCAATGGGTCAAATTCATTCCAGCGCGATGCGCACCGCCGCCGCGCCCGCCCACGGCGTCAGCGCCGCGGTGCCCGCGAGCAAGCCACCGAGCAGCAGCAGATGGGCACTGGGGTCGATGCCACTGGCCTGCGCCTCGACCGCACCAGCACCGAAGATCAGCACCGGCACGACCAGCGGCAGCACCAGCAGCGAGACAAGCACGCCACCGCCGCGCAGCCCCAAGGTCAGCGCCGCACCGACCGCCCCGAGCAGGCTCAGGATCGGCGTGCCTATCACGAGGCTCGCCAGCAGCACGCCGATAGCCGCTGCCGGCAGATCGAACTGCAGCGCGAGCAGCGGCGCGAGCAGCACCAGGGGCAGGCCCGACACCAGCCAGTGCGCGAGCACCTTGCCGATCACGATGACCGGCAGCGGCTCGGTGCCGAGCACCATCTGCTCCAGCGTGCCGTCGGCGAAGTCGAGTGCGAACAGCCGACCGAGCGACAGCATCGATGCCAGCAGCGCCGAGACCCACACGATGCCGGGCGCCATGCTGCGCAACAGCCCGGGTTCGGGCCCGATGCCGAGCGGAAACAGCGTGGTCGCGATGACGAAGAAGAACGCCGTGGCCAGCGGGTCGCTGCGCCGCTTGAAGGCCAGCCGCAGATCGCGTCGGATCACCCATGCGAGCACCCTCAGCATGGCCGCTGCCGGCGCGCGGCAAGCGCTTGCAGGTCCAGCACCCGCAGTCGCTGTGCCGGCAAGGCCTCGGCTTGATGATTCGTGTAGGCCACGATGCCGCCCTGCGCGAGGTGCGCGCTCAAGGCCGCGCTCAACTGGTCGGCGGCATCGCGATCCAGTGCGTTGAAAGGCTCGTCCAGGATCAGCAGCCGTGGCACGGGCGGCAGGTGCAGGCGCGCCAGAGCGACCCGCTTGCGCTGGCCTTGCGAGAGGCGCGCCGCCGGCAGCCGCGATGCGCGCGCCAGGCCGACGTGGCCGAGGGCGCGCTGCACGGCCGCGGCATCGCCTTGGCGTCCGCCCAGTTGCGCGCCGAGCTGCAGGTTCTCGGCGGCCGACAGTTCGTCCTTGAGGCCGCTGGCGTGCCCGATGTAGAGCAGCTCGCGATGGAAGTCCTCGCGCAGGCGCCGGATGTCGCGACCGCACCAGTGCACCGCGCCGGCTGCCGGCGCCGCCAGGCCGCACAGCAGCCGCAGCAAGCTGGTCTTGCCGCTGCCGTTCGGGCCCTGCACCCACAGGGCCTCGCCTGCGCGCAGATCGACGTCGAGCCCGACGAACAGTTCGCGCTCGCCGCGCACGCAGGCAAGCTGCAAGGTCCGCAGTGTCATCAACGCCCACTCTTTCCGCGCTGGCGCGATCGCCCGGCTACCACGATGGCTTGGGCTGCGACTGCGTCGACGCAGCAGGCGTTGCAACTGCCGCCGCAGACGGTGCCGCGGCGATCACCGCCAGCACCGCGGCCAATGCGACAGTCAAGGCGACGACGAACGCGACCGGCCCGCCCTTCTCGGCGGACGCGCCGGCCTCGACGTCCTTCCAGCCCGTGACCATCGGCTTGACGAGGTTGTCCTTCTTGAGCCAGACGTAGAACGCGATCGCCGCGACATGCAATGCGAGCAGCACGAGCAGCCCATTCGCGAGTTGCTTGTGGAGGCCGGTCACGCGGCTGGCCAGGGCCTCGTCCACGAGATTGAACAAGGGGCCGCTGAACGCGATGTCGTCATTGCTGAACAAGCCGGTCGCCGCCTGCGCCGCCAGCAACCCGAGCAGCGCGAACACCGACAAGGCGCCCAACGGGTTGTGGCCCGTGCCCCGCCAGCGCCCCCGCAGATACGCCTTGAGCTTGCCTGGCGTCGGCACAAAGTGCACGAAGCGCGCGTGGGTCGAACCGATGAGACCCCAAACCAAGCGGAACACGACGAGCCCGACGATGCTCAGCCCGGCCTCGCCATGAAACTCCATCCAGCTGCCGCCGAGTTCGCCGGTGACGACCGCGGTGGCGACGGCCAGCACCAGTGACCAATGAAACACGCGGACCGGCAGATCCCACAGGCGGATGCGGGTGTGCGCGCGCGCGGCCTGCGCAGTCTGCACGGGGACGGCGATGCGGTCGACGCTGGATTGCGCTGTCATCGCGTGCTCACGCGACTCGTGGCGTGGCTCATGGCGCGGTCGATGCCGAGGCCGGCTTCGCCGGCACCGGGACGCGAACCAACGCGGTCCCGCCTTGAGCTTCATAGTCTTCGGAGCCGGTCGCACCGGCGACCTTGAAGCCCTTGCTGGTCAGCAGGTCGCCGGCATCGCCGGCGCGATGCGCATGGTTCGACACGGTCAGGATCACGCGATCCTTCGGAATGTAGGGCAACGCCGATTCGAGCTGCTTGGCCTGGATGTTGAGGTAGACCGGGAAGCTGCCCTTCGCGGTCAATTCGTCGGGGCGGCGCACGTCGATGACGACCAGCTTCTGCGGCCGGGCCAGCAAGGCATCGACCGCGGCGCGGTCCAGCCGCTTGGTCTTGTGGGTCCACACGTCGGTCGCGGGCGCGTTCGCGTTCGCGGACGTCTGCGCACCGGAGACCGATGCGGCCAGACCGAGGATGACGGCGGCCAGCAAGCTCTTCAAATGAGTCATGGAATTCGCTTTGTTGATGAAGAATCTGCGAGTCGAAGAGCAACAAGCGCGCCAAACCTGCCCCCGTATCGGGCTGCGAGGAGGCCACGTCGAGAGACCGACATCGATGGCGCTCATTGCGTTGAATTTCGAACAGCGACCTTGCTGGCTACCCGACAGTGAGGCGCTCTTGCTGCTGCGCCACAGACAGGACGCGGCAACGCAGTCGAGCAGCTGCACCGGCATGAGCGCCGCTCGCCGAGCCTGAACGTTTTTCGCAGCCACTCGATTGGTCGCCCGCGTCGGGGTGAACACATCGCGACACGCTGCTGCACACGCAGCAGCGCGCGCCAGGAAAGCTGCTCGCTTGTCAGCAACCCCACTCGAAAACGGGCCCGCGCCGAGCCATTTGCGTGTGGCATGCCTTCTGCAAAGCAATGGGTTCCACAGCGCCAGCCGGTCCGACCTTTTCAAGACCGTGGCAGACCTCAACCCCAAGGCACACACCCCGACAGGAGCCTCATCGGTGCACGGATTCAAGACCACAGCCCTCGCCGGCGCAGTCCTTCTCGCCTTGTCGAGCACGGCCGCGAACGCGCAGTCGGCGACCCAACTGAAGAAGGAGCTCGACGCGCTGCGCAGGCAAGTCGAGCTGCTCGCCGAGCAGGCCAGGCAGGCCGCGCCCGCCGCAGACGCCAGGGAACTTGCGGATCTGCGCCAGCAGGTCAAGGAGCTCAAGGAGCAGCAGGCCAAGGCGCAGCCCGCGGCACCGGCGCCGACCGTGGCCGCCGACGCGGATCAGGCCACGCGCGATGCCGCCACCCTGGCCACGAAGGCCGACATCCAGGGCGTGCGCGCGGATTTCGAGAACTACAAATACGAGAACGCGCGCCAGCTTGAGCGCAAGGTGCCGTCCGTCACACGCAACACGAGCATCGGCGGGACGATCCAGGTGCGAGGGACCTGGCAGAACCCGGCGCAGAACGCCGGCGTGGACAACGGCGCCACCGGCGGCAACACGAGCTTCCAGGCCACGACGCGGCACACCAGCTTCGATGTGCCTTCGGTGACGCTGTCGTTCGCGGGCACGCTCTTTCGCGACTACACCGAAGGCAAGAACCTGACCTACACCTTGGGCCTGGCCTCGGGCAGCAATTTCGCCGGCAGCCCGCAGTCGACCAGCAGCGCCGGTCGCACGCTGGGCGTGTCATCGCCCAACGGGAGCCAGCTCAGCATCACCAACGCCAACCTCGCCTACAGCTTCTTTCCGACCAACGGCGGACAGGAGGACGCCAAGGGCACGCTGACCGCCGGCCAGCAGCTCGTGCCCTTCGGCCTCGAAGCGCAGGCCAATGAGGAAATCCGTCCGGTCATCAATTCGGCCCAGTTCACGTCGGCACTCAGCGGCATCAACACGCGCCAGATCGGCCTGATCTACCGCGGCGATTCGTTCGTCAATGTCGACTACACCAACAACTATCGCTCGGCCCTGCTTGAGTACGCATTCGGCGTCGTCAACGGCAGCGGCCCGAACAAGTCGGACAACAACGGCAAGAAGGATTGGCTGGGCCGACTGGCCTTCACGCTGCCGGCCGACTACAACAGCTGGCTGCGTGAACTGAAACTCGGCGTGTCGTACTACAAGGGCTACAACAACCTCGCCAACTCGACATCGAACGCGGTGGTGCAGATCGCCAACTCGACGCGCGCCGGCCTCGACATCAACTACACCCACCTGCCGTTCTCGGTGACCTACGAATTCGTCCAGGGCAAGGACGACACATTGGCGACCGCGGCCGCCACCGCCACCGCGAGCACGCCGACCTTCGTGAAGAAGTCGCGTGGCCAGTACCTGAACCTCGGCTACACCTGGGGCGAACAGTTCCTGGCGAGCGAGAAGAGCCTGGCCAAGTACGACGACTACTGGCCCAAGTCGTACCAGGCCTTCGTGCGCTTCGACAGCTTCGACGCCGACACGTTGAACAACGCCGCGGCGCGCGCCGGCAGCGTCGGCGACAAGACCTTCATCACCACGATCGGCCTGAACGCCTTCTTCGCCGAAACCACCAAGCTGCAGGTGAACTACCTGCTGGCCCGCAACGACGCGCCCGCCAGCGGCCTCTACACGAGCGACCGCCCGCAGAAGTCACAAGGCCTGCAAGTGCAGTTCCAGTACGGCTTCTGATCGCCGCCCCACTCCACTCTTCGAGACCCACGACATGCAACGACGAACCCTTGCTGCGGCCTTCAGCGCGCTGGCGCTGCTCGGCCTGACCTCTGTGCCTGCTTCCGCCGAAGACAAGCCCACGGTGATCCGCATCAGCTTTCCCGGTGCCGGCACAGGCGGCCGCCCGCTCTCGGGGGGCAGCTTCCCGAGCAACGCTCACCTTTTCAAGGAGATCGACGACGAGTTCAAGGCCGACGGCATCAAGATCGAGTGGAAGTTCTTTCCTGGCGCCGGCCCGGCGCTGAACGAGTCGTATGCCAACGGCCTGACCGACGTGGCCTTCGGCCACGGCGACCTGCCGCTGATCGTGGGCCGCGCGACCGGGCTGAAACACAAGATCGTGCTGTCGGCCAGCCGCTTCGGCAGCAGCTATTTCGTGGTGCCCGCGGGCTCCACCGCGAAGAGCATCGCCGACCTGAAGGGCAAGCGGCTCGCGACGTTCAAGGGCACCGCCGGGCAGCTCACGCTGTACCGCTGGCTCGACAGGTACGGCTTCTCCGACAAGGATTTCCGCGTCATCAGCCTCGACAACGACTCCACCAAGGCGGCGCTGGCGACCAACGACATCGATGGCACCAACATCACGCCGTTCGATCTGCAGGCGCGCGGCATTGCCAGGAGCATCCTCGAGATCCGGGACGATCCGAAGATCACGCGGCCGGGCACCGTCTGGGTCGGCGAGGAGTTCGAGGCCAAGTACCCGCAAATCGTGCAGCGCATCGTCACGCGGCTGGTCAAGGTGGCGTACTGGAGCACGCAGGAAGCCAATCGCGAGAAGGAGCTCCAGGCCTGGGCCACCTCGGGCAGCCAGGCCTATGTCGACTACAAGAAGGATTGGGAGTCGGTTTCCGATCTGCGCACGCGCATCAACCCGCTGCTCGACGACTACTACGTCGCGAGCCTGAAGAACTCGATCGAGGAAACCAAGAAGTACAAGCTGATCCGCAAAGACGTCAGCCTCGACGGCTGGATCGAGCCGAAGTACCTGAACCAGGCGCTGAAGGAACTCAAGCTCGAAGACTACTGGCCGCAGTACGACGCCGAAGGCAAGCTCAAGGTCGATGGGCGCAAGCTCGCCGCCAGGAATTGACGCGCGCAAGGAGCTCGCAGCATGAGTGCTTCCACCGATGACGCGAGCGTCTTCCCGCCGCGCGGCCGTAGCGCGCTGAGTCAACCCCAACTCGGCGCCCTGCTCGACCTCGCCCGAGCCGTGGCGCGGCGCGTCGGCCACTCGGCCTGCGGCTTGATTCTTCCGGCCTTCGTCCTCGCGGTCTGGTGGAGCGCCGCCGCACGCCGCTGGGTGCCCGAGCAACTGCTGCCCGCGCCGGCATCGGTGTGGCAGTCGCTGCGCGAGTTGTGGGCCGCGGGCGATCTTCAATCGCACCTGGGGTTCAGTGCTTCGCGGGTCGCCTGGAGCCTGGCGATCGGCGGCTCCGCCGGGCTGCTGCTGGGCTTCGGCATGGGGCTGTCGCGCACGCTGCGCGCCTACATCTACCCGAGCTTCAATGTCGCGGCTCAATTCCCGGTGCTGGGTTGGGTGCCTCTGCTCATCATCTTCGCCGGCATCGACGAAGGCTTGAAGATTTCGGCCATCTCGATCGCGGTGGTGGTGCCCGTGACGATCAATACCTTGAAGGGCATCGCGAACATCCCGCCCCACTTGCTCGAGGTGTCTCAGGTCTACCGCTTCAGCTTGGCGCAGGTGCTGTGGCGCGTGGTGCTGCCCGCCGCGGCGCCCAGCCTCTTCACCGGCCTGCGGCAGGCGGTGATGCAGGCCTGGCTGGCGCTGGTCTTCGTCGAACTGCTGGCGTCGAGCGAAGGCATCGGCTATCTGATCGTGTGGGGACGCCAGCTGTCGCAGCCCGACCTGGTGGTGGCCGGCATGGTCGTCATCGGCGCCGTGGGCGTGCTGCTGGATCTGGCGCTGCGCTGGCTGGAGTCGCGCGTGCAGCGCTGGCGTCGGACTGCGTTCTGATGGAGCGCGAGCACATGAGCGGGACCCCGACACGCGCACCGATCGGACCCGCGGCCGCGACTCGCCGCATCGACTTGCGCGCCTTTGCGCTGCCGCTCGCGCTGCTGGCCCTGTGGTGGCTGCTCACCGCCGTCGGCTGGGTCGACACCCGATTGATCGTTCCGCCGGGCAGCGTGCTGCGCGTCGCGGCAAGAACGCTGGGCGATCCCGTCTTCTGGCAGGGCGCGCTGTTCAGCGTCGCGCGCGATGCCGGCGGATTTGCGGCCGGCGCACTCGGCGGCGTGGCCCTCGGCAGCGTGCTGGGAGCATCGCGCCTGGCCGAGCGGCTGATCGGCCCGAGCTTCCACACGCTGCGCCAAATCTCGCTGTTTGCCTGGTTGCCGCTGCTCTCGAGCTGGCTCGGCTACGGCGAATTGTCGAAGCTGGTGTTCATTGCGCTGTCCACCCTGTACCCAGTGGCGCTCGGCACCTTCGAGGGCGTGCGGGGCGTGACGCTGGAGCACCTCGATGTCGCCCGGGTCTATCGCTTCTCGCGCTCGCAACTGCTGTTCCGGCTGATCCTTCCGGCCGCCGCGCCGCAGATCGCCACCGGCCTGACCCTGGGGCTGGTCTATGCCTGGGTCGCGACCATCGGCTCCGAGTTTCTGCTCGCGAACTGGGGCAACGGCCTGGGCAACATCATCATCAAAGGCCGCGCCGCGTTCAACGTCGAGCTGATCATCGTCGGCATGCTGGCGATCGGAGCGATCGGCACCTTGCTGAGCCGGATCGCCGCGCGGGTCGAGGTGCGCGCGCTGCACTGGCAGCGGCCACAGGCCTGACAAGGTGTGAACGAACCCGCCACATAACCGAACCGAGGAATTCAACGATGGCCCAGGCCGGCACTCTCAACATCAAGAACCTGAGCAAGCAATACCGTGTTCAGGGCGAACCGCTGCCGGTGCTCGACGCCATCTCGCTGACGATCGAGCCGGGCGAGTTCGTCAGCATCGTAGGCAGCAGCGGCTGCGGCAAGTCGACCTTGCTGCGCCTCATCATCGGTCTCGAAGGCGACTACAAGGGCGAGATCCTGCTCGACGGCCAGCATGTCGTCGGCACCAGCCTCGATCGCGGCATCGTGTTCCAGGAGCACCGCCTGTTTCCATGGCTGACGGTGGAACAGAACATTGCCATCGGCGTTCTCAACGCGCCGGGCAGCGATGCGGCCAAGAAGAGATCGGTTCACGAGCACATCGCGCTGGTCGGCCTGAAGGGCTTCGAGACGGCCTATCCGCACCAGCTGTCGGGTGGGATGTCGCAGCGCGTGGCCATCGCGCGCGCGCTGGTCAACCGACCCGAGGTGCTGCTGCTCGATGAGCCCTTCGGTGCCCTCGATGCGCTGACCCGCGGCCATCTGCAGCAGGAGCTCGAACGCATCTGGCGCACCGAGGGCATCACCGCCATCCTCGTCACCCACGATGTCGAGGAAGCGGTGGTTCTGGGCGACCGCGTGGTCGTGATGCAGCCGCGGCCGGGTCGCATCAAGCGCGTCGTCGACGTGCCCTTGGCGCGTTCGCGCGACCGCGGCGCCGCCGCCTTCATGGCCATCAAGGACGATGTGTTGAGCGAGTTCGGCGGCGTGCCATCACTGGAAGCGATCAACCCGTCGATCATGCTGCAGCGAGACATCTCCGACTGGCATTTTTCGCGCTGAGGGGCGCTTGCCCTTGCGCCTGCTCGGTGCGCTCCCTTGTGCGCCGAGCGCCCGGCCTCAAACGCTTTGCGCATATGGAAGCTCGCTTTCCTTCGTTCGCGCCGCGCAGTCCGGAGGCCGGGCATTCGGCGGATCAAAACGCTGGCACGACCGACCCCGGCAAAGGTGCTGGCGACGAACTGCTTCGCTTCAGGCGAGCGAAACGGCCTTCAGGAGCTTGGGTACCCACGGCTTGTCCTTGTCCTGCATGCGCACCGCGATCAGGTTGGTGTACGACCCTTAGCGTCCTCGATCGCGATCGCGTCGCGCGTCGGTACCAGCTTGGCCTGCACCGCGTAGTTGGCGTTGATCGTAGCTCGGACGTCGACACGCTCGACGCCGGCGCATGCAATCAGCCAGCCCTGCGACAGCCGATGTCTTCGTCATCCGCGACTGCTGATGGCCTTTTCGGTATCTATGGCGGCCACCCCGGGACCCGCCGCAGCCAGCGCCTCCTCGAGCGTCCGCAAGGCGGCCTCGAACTGCTCGTGCGGAATCGTGAGGGGATACAGGAAACGAATCACGTTGGCATTCGTGCCGCAGGTCAGGAGGATCAGTCCCAGCTCGAGCGCAGACCGCTGCACAGCCTGCGCAATCTCGGCGCTGGGCATACCCGTGATCGGGTCGCGAAACTCGATCGCCAGCATGGAACCCACGCCGCGCACTTCGGACACCGCGGAATCGGCAACTGCGTGACGCTGCAGGAAGTCGCGCAGCCGATCGCCCAGTTCGACGGACCGTCGGCACAACTGCTCCTTCTCCATCACATCGAGCACCGCGTGAGCAGCCGCGATCGCGAGCGGATTGCCCGCATACGTTCCGCCAAGTCCTCCGGGAGCCGGCGCATCCATGAGCTCCGAGCGCCCGGACAAGGCTGACAGCGGAAATCCGCCGGCGAGACTCTTTGCCATGGTGACGAGGTCCGCCTCAACACCGTAGTGCTCCATCGCGAACAGTTTGCCGGTGCGGGCGAAAGCGCTCTGGATTTCATCCGCGATGAGGACAATGCGATGGCGGTCGCAGAGCTCGCGCAACCGTGTAAGCAGGGCGGCCGGTGCGACGTTGAAGCCACCTTCCCCCTGCACGGGCTCGATGATGATCGCAGCGACACGCTCGGGGCCCATGTCGCACTTGAACACGCGGTCGATTGCCGCAAACGACTGTTCGACCGAGACGCCCTGCAGCTCCGAGGGAAACGGAACGTGGTGGATCTCTGCGGGAAATGGCCCGAAGCCGGCCTTGTACGGGCTCACCTTGCCGGTCAGGGCCATCCCAAGGAGGGTGCGTCCATGGAAGGCCGACGAGAAGGCGATCACGCCCGGCCGGCCGGTGGCGACACGCGCAATCTTGATCGCGTTCTCGACCGCTTCCGCGCCCGTCGTGAAGAACGCTGTCTTGGCATTGCGCACAGGCACGACGGCATTGAGCCGCTCGGCCAGCAGGAAGTAGGAATCGTAGGGGACCACCTGGTAGCAGGTGTGCGTGAATCGATCCATCTGCTCCTTGACGGCCGCCATCACGGCGGGATGGCGGTGACCGGTGTTGAGAACGCCGATGCCGCCCGAAAAATCCGTGTAGGAGCGCCCCTGCGAGTCCCACACCGTAGCGTTCTCCGCGCGCTGAGCCACGAAATTGCACATCACGCCGATCCCACGCGGGGAGGCAGCGAGCCTGCGTTGTTCCACGTCCGTTTGAGTCGATCGCGTTTCCATCAGATCACCCGCTCCACCCGCAGCTGTCGCAGTTGCTCTTCGCCAATGCCGATTTCGGCCAGGACGCTTGCGTTGTGCTCGCCCAGGCGCGGTGCGCGAGAAGACGGCGGTCGGGCCGATCCTCCCACGCGGATCGGCACGTCGACGAACCTGCGCCCCGAGCCGGGCGGCACCTCCACGACCATCTCGCGATGACGCACCTGCTGGTCATCCAGGGCCTCGGACACCGAATTGATTGCACTGCTGGGCACGTCGTGCTCGTCGAACAACTTCAGCCACTGCTCGCGCGTGCGCGTGGCGAAAGCCTGCTTCAGAATGACCTCCAGCTCTGCGTGATTCGCGTTGCGCCGCGAACCGGTCGGAAACCTCGGATCGCTCAGCAAGGCCTCCAGTTGCATGGCGCGGCACATGCGTTCCCATTGCTCGTTCGTGTCGACGCACACCGCGAGCGGGCGGTCGGCGGTGGCAAAGGCCTGGAAAGGTGCGATCAGAGGATGGCGGCTGCCGAGCGCACGCGGCTTCTCGTCGGTGTTCAGGGCTCTTGCGACGGCGTTCTCGAGCAGCGCCAGCTGGCAATCGAGCATCGCGACATCGACGCCTTCGCCACGCCCGGTGGACTGTCTCTCCAGCAGCGCCGCAAGGATGCCGATGGCCGCGAACAGGCTCGCACCGATGTCGCCGATGGACGTGCCCACCCGGCACGGTTCGCCGCCGGCCTCGCCGGTGACGCTCATCATTCCCGACAGCGCCTGCACCACGACATCGAACGCCGCGCGGTGCTGATAAGGCCCGGTCTGGCCAAACCCCGAGATGGATGCATAGACGAGACGGGGATTCAATTTGGCCAGGTCGTCCTTGCCAAGCCCCAGGCGGTCCATCACGCCGGCACGGTTGTTCTCGACCAGCACGTCCGCGCTTTCGGCGAGTTTCATCAGGATCGCCTTGCCGCGCGGATCCTTCAGGTTGAGCGTGATGCTGCGCTTGTTGCGGTTGACGCTCAGAAAGTAGAGGCTCTCGTCCTCCAGCATCGGTTCGACGATGCGCGTGAAGTCACCGCTTTGCGGTCGCTCGACCTTGATGACGTCGGCGCCCAGCGCGCCGAGCAGCCAGGTGCAGTACGGGCCCGACAGCATGTGCGTCAGGTCGATCACGCGGATGCCGGCCAGCGGCCCGCTGCGGTCTTGCTTCGAAGTTTCGGTCATTCCTTGTTTCCTGGACGGTCGCTTCAGCGGCCTGTGAAGACGGGAGTGCGCTTGGCCATGAAAGCCGCGATGCCCTCCTGGTAGTCGCTCGAGAGGTAGCAGGAGAGCAGCAGGTCGTTCTCGGCCTCCTGCGGGAGCGCGGCATCGCGCAGCCGACGCAACGATTCCTTGGTTGCCCACAGCGTGAGTGGTGCCAAGGCGGCAAGCGCCTCGCCCAGGGCCTGCGCCCGCTCCAGCAGCGCAGCTTGCGTGGGCAGGCACTCCTTCGCCAGCCCGATGTCCTTGGCATGGACACCGTCGAACAGGCCAGGGTCGAACACGAGGTCCTTGGTCCGGGCAATCCCGATCAGGGCGGCCAGGCGTGCGTAGTTCTTCAGCGAGAGACTGTTGCCGACCGTGCGCGCGATGGGAAAGCCGAACTTGAGCGATGCCGCCGCGAGCCGTACGTCGCACGCGCTGGCGATGAGCGCGCCCTGCCCCACGCACGCGCCGGCCATGGCCGCAATCACCGGCGCACGAACCTGTTCGAGCGCCGTGAGCATGTCTTCCGAGGTTTGCTCCATGTGCATGGAGTTCTCGATCGTGACGGCGGCCTGCAGGTCGCCCATGTCGGCGCCGGCCATGAAGGCTGGCTTCGCGCCGCCGGCGCCCGTAAGGACCACAGCGCGAACGGTGGCGTCAGAGTTCAGCCCACGGAAAATGGCGGTGAGGCTTGCCTCCATCGAATGCGTGATGGCGTTGCGCGCTTTCGGCCGGTTGAAGATGATCCACTCGACCACGCCCAGTCGCCTGCGCACGATCTCTTCGTCGGAGGGCAGGTCATCGATGATCATGCCGTGGCTCCCGGGGCCAACACCTGGCATTGCGCGGCCGGCAGGTGCAGCGTGACTTCTTCGCCCACCGAGACGTCGATGCCTGGATCGAGGTTGACCCGGATCGTCTGCTCGGGGCCGACGTCGACCAGCACATCGCTGAATTCCCCCAGGTACGACGCGCGGACGACGCGGCCCCGGAGCATGTTGGCGGCACCCGCCCCACCGGACTTGAGCATGACGCGCGACGGCCGGATGCACAGCGATGCGGGCGCGCCCTCTTCCAGCGCGTGCGGCAAGTTGCCGTGGAGTTCCTGGCCGTCGACGCGCACCCGACCTTGGCCGAGGTGAATGCCGCGCAATTCGTTGTTGCTTCCGATGAATTTCGCGACGAAGGCATTCGTCGGTCGCGCGAAGAGTTCCTGCGGCGTGCCGATCTGCTCGATGCGGCCACGGTTCATCACTGCGACCTGGTCGGCGGTCGAGAGCGCATCGGCCTGGTCGTGCGTGACGAGGACGGTGGTGATTCCCAGCATGTCGTGGACCCGCCGGATCTCGAAGCGCATCTCTTCGCGCAGGTGCGCATCGAGGTTCGAGAGCGGCTCATCGAGCAGCAAGATGCGAGGCCGCACGGCGAGGGCACGCGCGAGCGCGACGCGTTGTTGCTGACCCCCCGAGAGCTCGGCGGGATAGCGCTCGCGCAGGGCCGAAAGCTGCACGTTCTGAAGCGCCTGGTCCAGTCGCTTCTGGAACTCGGCACTCCCGAGCCTTTGCAGCTTGAGCCCGAACGCGACGTTCTCGGCCACCGTCATGTGCGGCCACACCGCATAGTTCTGGAACACGAGCGAGACGCCGCGCTTGTCCGGGCTGACGACGCCTTTCGGGCTCGACAGCAGTTGGTCGTCCGCCCAGATCTCGCCGGTGGTGGGGACCTCGAAGCCCGCGAGGAGCTGCAGGGTGGTCGACTTCCCGCAACCGGAGGGGCCGAGGAGTGCCAGCAGGGCACCGTCCGCGATGTTGAGGTCGATGCCGGCGAGCGCCCGCTGCCTCTCGTACGCCTTGCTCAGTTGCTGGATTCGTATGTGGCTCATGTGGAAGCCTCGGGTTCGGGGATGGAACGGCGCGCCCTGGACGCGGCAAGGTGCGCGATCGCGATCGACAGGAGCGTGCTCAGGATGAGCAGCACACTCATGGCACAGAGGGACTCGTAGTCGCCGCCGTCCTTGGCGCTGTAGATCAGGGTCGTCAGGACGTTGGTCTTCGACGTGATGAGGAACACCGCGACCGAGAGCTCTCGGATGATCGGGATGAAGACCAGCAGCCACGCGGCCACGAGCCCATTGCGCAGCAGCGGCGCGGTGATCTCGCGGAAGGTGTGCACTTCGCTCGCGCCCAGGCTGCGCGCGACGCGTTCCAGGTCGGGTGAGATTCCCTTGAGCAGCGCGCTGCACTGCGCGAAGGCGATGGGCAGGAAAGCCGCGCAGAAGGCCGCGATGAGGATCCAGGAGGTGCCGTAGAGCTTGAACGGCGCCTGCGTGAACGCCGCGAAGAACCCGACCGACAGGACGATCCCCGGTATCACCATCGGCATGGATGCAAGTCCCGCGAACAGCGAGATGCACTTCACCGAGCGGCGCTCCACCAGATAGGCGACGACGACGCCGAGCGCGACGCACAGCGTGGCGCCTGCGATGGCGTAGGTGAAGGAGTTCACCACGGCCGTGCGCGTCTCCACGTTGCCGACGAGCACCTTCGCGTACCAGTCGAAGGTCAGGTTGTCGATGCCGGGCCCGCGGCCCCAGGCCTTGCTGAGCGACACCACGAGCAGCGCCGTGTACGGCATCACGATGGCCGCGACCGGGACCAGCATGGCCACGCCGAACGCGGTCCAGCGCCAGCGACCGAGCGACACGATGCGCCCGGACCGGCCCTTGCCGGAGATGACCGTGAATCGCCTGCGGCCCAGCACGCGGCTGCGCAACGTGAAAAGCAATGCCGTCATCAGCAACAGCGGCATGCAGTAGGCAGCGGCCAGGTTCAGCTGGGGCGGGAACTGCTGGAAGAGCTCGGCGAGGCGCGTGGTCACCACCTGGGTGCCGCTCGGTGCCAGCAGGAAGGACGGCACGCCGAAGAGCGTGATGCCCTGGATGAAGGAAAGGATGAAGCCGGCCAGCACGGCGGGCAGCACGAGCGGGATCGTGATATGGGCCATCGTGTGCCAGGTGCCGCTGCCGAGCGTGGTCGCGGCGTCTTCGAGTTCGACGGCCATCGACTCCAGCGCGCTGCTGACGATGGTGAAGGTGAAGGGGACCGTGTAGATCGCGCTCACGAACACCGTGCCCGCCATCGAGTAGATGTTCAGCAGCGGATCTTCGGTTCCCGCGACCCACCGCCACGCGTGGTTCAGCCATCCCGAGTTCGGCGCGGCGAGCAGTATCCAGGCCGTCGCCCCAACGAAGGAGGGGGTGACGAACGCGGCGAGCGTGAGGGTGCGCACCAGCCGCCGGCCCGGCATGTCGGTGCGGCCCGCGAGCCACGCGGCGGGTACTCCCAGCAGCACCGAGACGACGCCGACCGCGCCGGCCAGCAGCACCGAGTTCAGCATCGGCCTGTAGAGGTCCTTCTCGGCGAAGAGGGTCAGGTAGTTGGCCGCAGACCAGCCCTTGCTCGTGTCGTCGTGCAGGCTGTTGAATGCGACCCATCCGAACGGGTACAGCACCAGCAGCAGCAGGCTCGCCAGCACGACGGAGACGGCCAGCACCTTCGACAGGTGCAGCTGCCGCAGCCGGCCCCCCAGGGAGAAGGCACCTGCGCTGCGCATCACTTCCGGCGGTGTGCCGGCAGCGCTGCTCATCGCATGATCTCTTTCCACTTGGCGATGCCTTCGGCCACTTCGGCGGACAGGTTGGCCGGTGAATTGCGATACCACTTGAGCTTCTCGAGCGAGCGGCCCTCGGCCCACGGCACGTCGGCACGAAGTGTCGGCCAGAAGTTCTTCGACAGGATCTGCGACACCTCGCGCGAGTACAGGAAGTTGTGGAACAGCTTCGCCGCGTTCGGGTGAGGTGCGCTCTTCGGGATGCCCATCACGCCGAGGTTCAGGATCAGGTCATCGGCGGGGACCACCACATCGATGGGATTGCCCGCCGCCTTCTGCGCCAGCGTGTAGCTGAACGGCGCGGCCGCGCCGACCACGCGTTCGCCCGAAAGGATGTCTGTCACCGTGTCGACGTTCGACTGGCCGATCTTCGGGCGCTGGCGAGCCAGACGGCGCAGGAAGTCGTCACCGTACTTGGCGCGCATCGCGACCACCCAGCTCGCCACGTCGCCCGACGCGGTGGGGCTGCCGATGGTGATCTTGCCTTGCCACTCTTCGTCGAGCAGTGCCTTCCAGCCCACGGGAGGCGTCTTCACCTTGGCCGGCTGGTAGTTGATGCTGGTCAGGCTCACCGCGCCGACGTGGTACGTGCCGTCCGCATCGAGCCTCTGCAGGCTGGCGGACAGCGCCGCCGAGTCCTGCGGCACATGCGCGAGCAGCGCATTGGCGTTCTTGAGCTCGATGAAATGGAGGATGTTGGTGGTGCCCAGCGAGTCGCACTCGGCCACGTTGTTCTGCAATTCGAGGCGCAGCTTGTTGTACACGGTCTGCGAGGCCTGACGCAGCAGGCTGACTTCGATGCCGGGATACCTCGCCTTGAAGGCGTCGCGAAATTCCTCCGCCGTCTTCTGTTCGTACGTCCCCCAGTACAAGGAGAGCTTGCCCTCCTTCTTTGCCGCCTGGTAGAGCGGGTCATCCTGCGCAGCCGCCTGCTGCAGAGGCGTGAGCCCGATCGCCGCGGCTGCGGCGGCACCGGACTGCACGAAGCGGCGCCGGGTCATGTGCTGTGTCATGGCTGGATCTCCAGGGTGTGAAGCGGCGCGCTCAGTAATCGCCGGTGGTGGCGCCGCCATCGACAACGATGGTCTGGCCGGTGATGAAACTCGCATCGTCCGAAGCCAGGAAGGCCACGGTCGAGGCGATTTCGGATGGTTGCCCGATGCGGCCCAGCGGCGTCTTCGCCAGCCAGTGCGCCTTCACGGAATCGGGCACGCCCGCCGTGATGGTGGTGTCGATCACGCCCGGCGCGACGGCATTCACGAGGATGCCCCGCTTTGCCCCTTCGAGCGCTGCCGTGTGGGTCAGACCGACGAGCCCGGCCTTGGCGGCCGAGTAGTTCGCCTGGCCGAAGGTGCCGAAGATCGCAGTGGATGCGATGTTCACGATGCGTCCCCAGCCGCTGCGCTGCACGGAAGCGAAGGCGGCCTGGCATCCGAGCCAGGCACCGCGCAGGTTCACGTTCATCACGGCGTCCCACTCGGTATCGGTCATCTTGGCGATCGAACGATCGCGCACGATGCCTGCGACATTGACGAGAATCTGCCAGCCCCGAAAGCGCTCGGCCAAGCCCGCGTTCGCCGCGTCCCAACTTTCGCGGCTGGCGACGTCGAGGGCCACGGCGCATGCGTCCTGGCCGGCTGCGCGGAGCTGCTCTGCAAGGGCCAGGGGATTTGCGGCAGGCAGATCGGCCACGATCACTGCCGCGCCTTCGTCGGCGAGGCGGCCACAGATCGCGGAGCCGATCCCGCCCGTGCCGCCGGTCACGAACGCCACGCGGCCTTCGAGGCGGCGCGTCATACCGGGCTCGAGGTGGCAACGGAGAACACGTCCTCACCCTCCTGCACGACGCTGCCGTCCTGGTTGCGCAGCGACATGGCCACACGCACGATGCCCCGGTCCTGCTTCGTCGTACTGTGGCGCACTTCCGTGACGTTGGCGACGTAGTGCAGGGTGTCACCGGCGAACACCGGCCCCTTGAACCTGCGACTCGTCTCCATGAACGCGAGGATCTCCCAGTCGTCGATGCGCGAGCGCATGCCCGTACTCATCGAGTACGAGAGCATTCCGTGCGCGATTCGCCGTCCGAACGGACCCTCGCGCGCACCCTGTTCGTCCATGTGCAGAGGATTGAAGTCGCCGGTCAGGCCTGCGAACCACACGATGTGCGCTTCGGTGAGCGTCACGCGGCTGGAGTTGAAGGTGTCCCCCGGCGCGATCGCCTCAAGTGTGATTCGTTGGGTCATGGATTTGCCGGCATGAAGAAGGGAAGTACAAGATCCGCACCCACGTCCTCGAAGCCGACTTCGACCGGCATTCCGATGCGAACGGCGGCTTCGTCGATGCCCTTCAGGGTGGACGTGAAGAGGACGCCTTCCTCGAGCTCGATCACGGCGCAGAGGTACGGGACGGGTGTCGTGCCGTTGCCGCGATGAATCACCGAGTAGGTGAACAGGCGCCCGCGTCCGCTCGCCTGCACCCACTCGGGCCTCGCACCAGGCGAATGCACGGAATGCCCGCGCGGGTACCACTGGTAGCGCTGCGTGACCGGGCATCGCTGGATCATGAGCTTGTGCTCGCGCGTGCCCTGCCAATAGGTGCTGCTCAGTGCGTCCGCAACGGGGAGATGGGGGGCGGTCATGTTCAGAGCGTGAGCAGCGCCGTCGCGGCCGAACAAAAGGTGCCGCCCAGCCCGTGCACCATCGCCACCGCGGCGTCCTGCACCTGCACCCCCGGGCCTTCGCCGCGCAACTGCCGCGTCGCTTCGATGATGGTGAAGATGCCACGTTTGCCGGGATGGTTCGAAGCCAGGCCGCCGCCATCGGTGTTCGTGGGCAACGAGCCGTCGATGCCCAGGTGGCCGTCCGCGACGAAGGCGCCGCTCTCCCCTCGGCCGCAGAAGCCCAGGTCTTCCAGTGCGAGCATCGGGGTGATGGTGAACGCGTCGTAGATCTGCGCGACGTCCACATCGGCAGGCACGAGCCCGGCCATCTCGAAGGCACGAGGGCCGGAGAGCGTCGCAGGCGTATGGATGTCCCGATCCATCTGGCTGAGCTGCGTGCGATGGATCGCCGCGCCGAAGCCCGCCACGTGCACCGGTTTCTGCTTCAGCTCGCGCGCGCGCTCGCGGCTCGTGACGACGATGGCGCCACCGCCGTCCGTGACCACGCAGCAGTCAAGGCGGTGCAATGGCGACGCCACCATCGGCGAAGCGAGGACATCCTCGACGGTGATGGGCTTGCGCATCCGCGCTTGCGGATTGGCGATCGCATGCGCCCGGAACGTCACGGCCACCTGCGCGAGCTGCTCCGGCGTGGTGCCGTACAAATGCATGTGGCGCTGCGCAAACATGCCGTATGCCGAGATCAGTGTAGGACCGTAGGGCAGCTCGTATTGGCCCGGACCTGCCGGATACACGAACGGATCGAAGGACGGTGTGTTGAGCGGCCACCACCGCGGACAGGCCGCGTAGCTGATGACGACGACGTCGGCAACGCCTGCCGCGATGGCCGTGGCGGCCTTGCCCAGATGCGCGATGTACGAGCAGCCGCCGACATCGGTGCCGTCGAACCAGGTGGGTCTGATGCCGGCATATTCGGCAAACTCGATGACGCTTTCGATGGCGCCACCTTCGGCCCAGTCGCCCGAAGCGCTGCACAAGCCGTCGACGTCCGACAGCGCGAGGCCTGCGTCGTCGAGCGCCGCCAGGACGCAATCCATCTGCAGTGCGAACGGGTGCACTCGGGCGGCATCCCGCAAAGGCGATTCGTGGATGCCGACGATGGCTGCGGCGCCGGAGAGCTTCAAGGCAATTCCCTGTATCAAGCTGCGTTGAGTGCATCTTAGGAACCGGACCGGATCGCAACAAGCAGCTAGACTGCGCGCCATTTGTGCATGCAAAGCACCGATCAAAGGGTTAGTCCGGCTTGAGCGGCGCTAGACTGCGGAGCATGCGAAGCGCAATGTCCGACCCGATGCCCGACCCGTTCGTCTCGCGCGGTCATGTCGTGAAGGCCGACTGGATCGACGCCTACGACCACATGAACATGTCACGCTACGTGGCCTTGTTCGACGACGTCACGTACGACCTCCTGGACCGTGTGGACCTCGGTCTGGCCTACACGAGGCGTGCACGACACGGGCTGTTCATCGTGGATGCCCGGGTGCGGTTTCTGCGTGAACTGCGGGTCGGCGCCCCGCTGGAAGTGACGCTTCGGCTCGTCGGTGTCGATCACGTCCGGGTGCACATGTGGCTCGAGCTGCGCAGTGAAGGCGTCGACGGGGCCTGCGCAACGCAGGAGCAGATGGGCCTTCACGCCGATTTGGAGACGCGGCGCACGGTGCCGTTCCATGAGGCGGCGCGCGCCCGGCTGCAGCGAGTCGTCGCCGAGCATCGTGCCGAGCCGGCGCACGCCGGCCGGGACCTGCTCATGCGTTGCAAGAATGCAGCGTCCGGCTAGCCGAGCATGGCACGTCGCAGGCTCCCGCCGCTGCTGCCGATCAGGGCCTTCGAGTCCTTCAGCCGCACGGGAAGCGTTCGGGCGGCGGCGGAGGAACTTCTCGTCTCGCACACCGTCGTATCCCGCCATATCCAGAACCTGGAGCAGGCCGTCGGGATCCCGCTCGTCCAGAAGGACGGACGCGGTCTGAAGACGACCCGCGAAGGAGAGCGCTTTGCCGCCAAGGCCAGGAAGGCCTTCGACCTGCTCGAGGAAGGCACCGCCGAGCTCGCGCACGGACGCGGCGATGCGATCCACATCTGCTGCATGGTGGGCCTTGCCAGCCACCGCCTACTGGCTCGTCTGCCAATCCTCGAAGCCAGCCTCGGCAACACGGAAGTCATCCTGCAGCCCGCCATCACACGACCCGACTTCGATCGCGACGAGGCCGATGCCGAGATCGTGTTCTTGGAGCAGCCTGAAACACGCGACGGGCTTCGCTCGGAGCTGCTCGTGCGGCCCCGGGTGATTGCCGTCGCAAGCCCCACGTTGCTGCGAAGATGCCCGCCGGTTGCTTCCGCCGGCGACCTGCTGCAGCTCCCGTTGCTGCATGAGAAGTCCACCGTGCTCTGGGAGAACTGGCTCCACGCTCACGGCGTCACCGACGTTCCCCGCCTGCGCGGACCGCGCCTTTGGCAGGGGCACCTGACCCTGGAGGCCGCGCGCCTCGGACAAGGCGTGGCCCTCGTCAGTGACCTGATCTGCTGGGACAGGCTCGAGTCCGGAGAGCTCGTCGAGGCAATCGAATCCACCTTTCAGATGGGCGGCTACTACTTCGTGGCGCCGGCGGCAAAGTGGAACGATCCCACGCTGACCACCGTGAAGCGCTGGCTCGCCGCGACCCTGTCCGTGCCACCAGCCGGCAACGTGCGCCCAGCGCCGCGCAGCGCAAGCCTTCCGCGGAAATCCTGATGCACGGCGCGGTCATTGAGGGATGCGGGCGCCCTGGCGTGTCGGCGGCGGCGGTGGCACTGGGCAGAGCCTGAACGCGAACATCCTGCGCAAGTGGGCGATCAACGCGGAGATCCCGCGACCGCCGAAGTCGAAGGCTGGTGGACAGACGGGGCCAGTGGAAGACGTTCCCATGCCCGGCCCGACGCTCGCCCCGCTGGCGCTGCCAGCGCCGAGAGTCGAGGGAGAGATCCGCATCGAGCTACAGCGCGGCGGACGAAAGGCGCAACTCAGTCTGTCGCGCAGCGACAGTCCGCCGTCTCAACCTGTGCGTTCACGTCGCACGACCTCGACCGGCCTGCGCATCGTGCGCGCGTCGCCTGGAGCGATGCAGCTTCCTCCAAGATCCTGCGCAACGGGGTGCCGAGGATGATTCGATCCGAGGGACGTGCCCGGCAAACGCTCATCTGCTCGCTCAGCGTGGCCTTCGCGCGATGAAAGTAGCGCGCGACCGAAGCTGCCGAGCAAAGGCGATGGTTCACAGCCAGGCATCCGACCAGCGCCCGCCCTCTCGCCGCCATGGCGCTTGACTCCGCGTGCAGGTTCGGCGGGCTCGCGGCATGGATCTTCGCGGAACTCCAAGTCGCGAGCAGATCCAGCGCGCCGTCGACTCCGTAAGTGCCGCCGGCGGCAATCAGCATCGCTGCGGGAGCGTCCACCGCCTTCGCCATCGTTTGACGCGGGCCCACGCTTCCCGTGGCCAGTTCCAAGCCTCGTGTGAGTTCCCATGCGCGCCATTCCTGCTCGGACGGACGGTACTTCATCCAGCGACGCAGAGCCACTCGCGCATCGGGAACCGTCGTCCCAAAGTGGTCCAGCATCGGCCGAGCGTTGAATCCCCTGCCCGTCGACAGCCCCGAAGCGATGCGCAGCGCTCCGTGGGGATAGTGAGTCGGCGTCGAGCACAGTCCCAGCACCACCGCGCGCCAGGCGAGCATCCGAAACTCGTTGCGCAAGGCCTCGACGGAGTGCAGAGGCTGAGCCCGATAGGGGCCGGCCAGTACCGGACTTCGAACCGGCTGCTCTTCTCGCACCCACCTGGACAACACGTTGCCGAACGCGCGCGCGACTCCACCGACGGATTCGCCGGGGGAAATCCACGTGACGGCGTGGATTTCCGTCGGAAGCAGCACGTAGTCGATCAGCACCCTGCCCTCGCGCTCATGGGCGCCAATCAGGCGCCCCCTGATCCGATCGACCAGCGATCCCCGATCGTCTGCGTGGGCGAAGAACTGCCTCCCCACCGCGGCCTGCCAGCACAGACTCCATGCAGTCGGCTCGACCACCCGATCCTCGTCGGGAGAGATGGCGGGGCGCATCACCCATTGACGAACCCGGCGGTGCCTCACTCATCCCCAAGTTGGCAATACCGCCACGTACGTTCGGTCGAGCAAGCCGAGCGTTGCGCATTCCTCCCGCCGAACGAGTAGGGCATCGTTGTCAGGCGTCGCGGCGTGTTCGAACGGCGCCCAGGCCGCGCTGCGGATGAATCCCCGTGGACGAGCGAGACCGAACGCCTGCAGGGATCCGCGCGAGCCTGTGGACCGAGAGGATCGAGCAGACTAACTTGCACCTGCCCGAGGCCGACCCGGCCGAGGGTGGTCACAAACCTCAACTGACGGAGTAGTCATGAACGAAACATCTCAAACCGAAGCGGAACTGCAGGTCGTCGAACTGGGCGACGCGAAAGAGGTCACCATGGGCGTGCCCCAGCCGCACCTCCACGAGGAAAACCCCGCGATCCCGGGTCAGTTCGCCTGACGCCTGAGTGAGAAGGACGCGCGACGCCGAAAGCAGCGCGCGTCCCCATGGGCTGCGCGAAGCGCCGGACTCGAACCTGCTGTCCGGCACGGCGCCCCGACTCCGGCCCTGCGGCCCGAGACGAGCCAAGGCTCACATGCGATGGCGTGCCAGTGACTTGCTCGCTGGCCCGCGTGCCTCACCGTCCGCCAAGCCATCCAGGTCAGCCCGCGGCTTCCGGGAATCGCCCGGGCTCGGCCACCTCGCCTGCAACGTCGATGACCGCATGCCACAGGCATCGTTTCAGGAGACATCCATGCGCACCGAGACTTCGGGTCAACGGCTGGGGCTTGCGCCGCACGTTCGCGCGTGTGCGAGTGACGGGCAGGTCATCCTGCTTGACTTGCGCAACGGCCGATACGTGGGCATCGGCGGCGCACGGTCCGGCGCACTGGCCGATCGCGTGGACGGCTGGCCACGGAGCCCGAACGCGCTGCGCGAAGGCGCCACTTCCACGGCGGCGAACCAGCTGGTGGCGAGCCTCCTGGCGCGAGGGCTGTTGGCGGATACGCCGTCGCAGCGGCCGCCGCAGGCCACGGTCGAGGAGGCCACCACGACACTCGACGCCGAGCATGGCGTCACGAATGCCGGCATCGGGGCGTGGCGCCTGGCACAGTTCCTTCGCAGCGCCGCGCAGACGTCCTGGTGGATGCGTTGCCGTTCGCTCCAGGCGATCGCGACGGCAGTGCAGGCCCGCCGCGACCGGCTACTGCCAGTGTCGGATTCGAGTTCGCTCGCTGCGGCACGGACCGGAACCGCGACGTACGCGCGGCTGCGGCCTCTCGTCCTCACCGCTCACGAAAACTGTCTGCACGACTCGTTGGCGCTCGTCGGCTTCCTGGCGTCGCAGGGCGTGTTCCCGCGATGGGTCATCGGCGTGAAGACCCGCCCGTTTGCCGCCCACTCATGGGTTCAGATGGGATCGATCGTGCTCAACGATCAGCACGAGACGGTCCGACAGTTCCGTCCGATCCTGGTCGTGTAGCCGAGCCGGCGCACATGTTTCGCTACGTCGGTATCTCCTGGAACGACAGTCAATCGACGACCTCAGTCAGGGCGCGACAGCTCGCCGCGGGTCTGGAGAAGCGTCCCGGTTGGAACACGGCCTTGGTCCATTCCGGACTGCAGGTCTACACCACAGGAACGCGGCCGGACATCAATGGTGTCTATCCGCTGCCGGGCGGACAGGGTGTCGTTCTCGGCAGACTTTTTCGGCGCCGCGACCTGCGCTCGCCGCTCGCAGCGGACGTCACGCTCACCAGTGCCGAGGGCGAGCAGATCGTGCAGAGCAACGGCCGCGCGCTCGTGCGGGACTTCTGGGGTCGCTACGTCGCATTCTTCGGAACTGCAGATGGCACGACCTGCGTGCTCAGGGACCCGAGCGGGACGCTGCCCTGTTTTAGGATTCGCCACGAGGGCGTCACGATCGTCTTCTCCTGGCTCGAGGATGTTCTGGAGATGCTCCCCGGCGTCGACGCACCGCGTGCGAATTGGGACGCCGTGGCCGCATTCATCCTGCTCGGCGCGCTCGGTGGCCGAGAGACCGCCCTCGACGGACTGTCTCAGATCCTCGCGGGCGAGGCACTCGACCTGCGAAACGACGCGTCGACATTCCTCTGGAGCGCCGTCGACATCGCGCGGTCTCCGACCGCGCACAGCGCCGCCGAGGCCGAGGTCTTGTTGCGTGAGGTCGTGCGCTCATGTACCCGCTCCTGGGCCGCGTGCTACGAGACGATCCTCTTTCGACTCTCCGGGGGCGTCGACTCGTCGATCCTCTTGAGCTGTCTCGCACCTGGCGCGACGCCGGCGGATGTCCTCTGCCTCAACTTCCACTCGCCCGGCTCCAACAGTGATGAACGCGAGTACGCACGACTGGCCGCGGGGCGGGTCGGACGCGACCTGATCGAGCGCGAACGCAACCCGGACTTCCGCATCGAGCCTGTTTCGAGGGCGGCACGCATGCCCGTTCCGATCAACTACATCGGCTGGATGAACGCGACCATCGACGCCAGGTTGGCCGCGGCGCACTCCGCAACGGCGCTCTTCACCGGCGCAGGTGGCGACCCGCTCTTCTTCGAGTTTCGACGCTGGTGGCCGGCCGCCGACTACCTGCAGGTCAAGGGCTGGGACCGCGGCGCCGCGGCCGCCGCGATGGATGCGGCACGGCTCGGCAGGGTCTCGGTCTGGAGAGCCATCGCGCTCGCCATGGCGGAGCAGGTGTGGCCGCGCGTTGTCGCGCGCGAATCGTCGAGTCCATCGGGCGGTCTCTACGGCGAAGCGCTCCGAAACACCAAGCTGCAGCAGGAGCGTTTCGTTCATCCGCACCTGCTTCGCCCGGGTCTGCCCGTCGGCAAGCACATGCAGACGGCGTCGCTGATGCACCCGCTCGGGTACTACGACCCGTTCGAGCAGGCCCTGGCTCCGGAGCTGGTCAACCCGTTGCTGTCGCAGCCTCTGATCGAGTTGTGCCTCGGGTTGCCCACGTACCTCCTGACGCAAGGCGGCCACGGCCGCGCACTCGCGCGACGCGCCTTTGCATCGGAGATGCCTTCCCGGATCGCGGCGCGCCGGTCGAAGGGCGGCATGGAGGAGCACCTGAAGGATGTTCTGGATTCGAATCTGGAGTTCGCACGCAGCGTGCTGATGGACGGCCAACTCGTTCGCCGCGGCCTGCTTGACCGCGCTGGCGTCGAGGAAGTTCTCTCCGGAAGGCCGACAGCGCTTCCCGGATCGCTCGGCCACATTCATGCCTTCATCGGCATCGAGCTGTGGCTCGCACGCTGGCCGCGGTAGCGGCCAGTCAACCGCACCGAAAGACAGGCTGCATGTCTTCGTTCGTGGACCTCGCCGCCGCGCTGCGCGTGCTTCACGCCGACATCGATCGAACGGTGGCATGGCGGCTGGGAGCGACCGCCTTGCTCGTCGTGGCAGGAGGCCTGCTCGCAGGACTCGCGCCGCTCGCGCTCAAGGGCATGATCGACGCAGCCGGCCAGCCCACTGCGCACGGTCAGACGTCGCCCGGCACCACCTTGGTGTTCGCGGCCGCCTATCTCCTCGCACTGTGCAGCGGTCGGCTCCTGACCGAGCTCCGCCCGTCGCTCATCGCCACCGCGGAGCAACGCCTCTACGCACGACTGCGACGGCGGTTCTTCGCACATCTGCTGCACTTGCCGCTGGCGTTCCATCGCGACAGGCAGAGCGGCGCACTTGCCCAATGCCTTCAGCAAGCGATCCTGGGCTACCAGATCATCATCTTCAACCTCGTCAACAGCGTCGTGCCGGTCCTGGTCGAGATGGTCACAGTGACGGTCGTGCTCTTTTCTCTCGGAGAGCCGGCGCTGATGACGACCTTCGCCGCGACCGCCCTCGCCTACCTGGCCGTCCTGCGGTCTCGTGGTGCCCAAATCAAGAGCAGTGCGCGCGGCGTCTCCGAAGCCAGCATCGACGCGAATGGAATGCTGATGGACGGTCTGCTCAACGTCGAGACGATCAAGTGCTTCGGCGCAGAAGGGACCGCACGCCTTCGCTTCGACAGGGCCACGAGCTTGCTGGAACAGCGGTGGTCGACGTTCCAGCGGGAGCGACTGAGCGTGGGGCTGACCGTGGCAGCGGTCTTCGCCCTGTCGATGACCGCTCTGCTCGCGGTCGCGGTTCATGCGGTGCTGCACGGGACGCTGTCGGTGGGCGGTTTCGTCCTCGCGAACGCCTACATGCTGCAGATCGCCCGTCCGCTCGAAATGCTGGGCACCGCGGCCCGCGACCTGTCGCAGGCGGTGGAGTTCATTCGCCCGGTGCTCGACGTGTTGAGGGAGGTCGGGGAGGCACCTGATGACTGCGAACGCTTGCCGGCCGCCTGCGTGACCGACGACATCGGTGCGGAAACCGCGCGCGACGCGCCGACCGTCGACCAACGCGGTGCTCTGAGTCTGAGCTTGCGAGACGTCTGTTTTGCGTACGCCGGCGGGAACCCTGTGCTGAACGGACTGAGCCTGGACATCGCGGCCGGCAGCAGGGTCGCCATCGTGGGCGCGAGCGGCTCCGGAAAATCATCCCTGATTCGACTCCTGCTCCGCCTGGAGGAGCCGCAAGCCGGCAGCATCACGCTCGGCGGGCTGGCCATCGACACGCTGTCCGCCCGCGAAGTGCGCAAGCGGATCGCAGTCGTGCCACAGGACACGATGCTCTTCAACGAGACGGTGGCCTTCAACATCGGCATCGGAAAGTCGAACGCGGCTCGTTGGGAGATCGAGCGTGCCGCCCGGATCACTCGGATGCACGCGTTCATCTGCTCGCTCCCCGCGGGCTATGAAACGGTTGTCGGCGAACGCGGACTCAAACTCTCGGGCGGAGAACGCCAGCGCATCGCCATCGCGCGAGCGGTCCTCAAGGATCCGGGAATTTATGTCTTCGACGAAGCGACGTCGATGCTGGACAGCGCGACCGAGACGCAAATCCTGCGAAACCTGCAGGAGATTTCCGCAGGGGTCACGACGGTCACCGTGGCCCATCGGTTGTCCACCATCCAGGATGCCGACGAGATCGTGGTCCTCGGGGGCGGAAAGGTCACCGAGCACGGCGACCACGCCTCGCTGCTGGCGAGCGGCCGCGAATACGCCGCACTGTGGCGAGAGCAGCTGGGTGCGCACTCGCCGTGAGAAGCGACAAGTCAACCCGTGGGCACTCCAACCGCGCCCTACCCGCGCGCGCTTCACGCAAGGCAATAGTTGCTCTGGCGCGACCGTCAAATCAACGACTGGGCGTCGACCGCGCCACACGACGCACCAGCTTCTCATGAGTTGATGCGACTGGCGTCCGACGGCCGCCAAAGTTCCTGACTCTCTACCGCTCCCTCCAATCCAGTGCGATGCCGGCCCGCCCTAGCAGCCTACCACCAAGCTGCCACTCGTGGGTGCCGGCAGCCGGCCACTGGACGAAGCCGCTCTCGCGGCAACGCTTCGTCGCTGCGTCGGTGAGTACCCGAGACAGTCGTTCTGCCAATGTTGTCGAGCGAGGCAATCCGCCTCGTTCATCAACAGGAGCAGAACCATGGAATTCCGGACTCCGCCCATCTCCCCGCTACGCCAACGCATGTTCGAGGACATGCGCATGCGCAAGTTTCAGCCGCATACCCAGACCGGCTATATCCGCGCGGTACTGCGGCTGACGCACTTTCTCGAACGATCGCCCGATACCGCCACCGCCGATGACCTGCGTCGCTTCCAAGTGCACATGGCCGATGACGGCGCGACACCTTCGACGATCAACACGACACTCAGCGGCCTGAAGTTCTTCTTCGAGGTCACCGTCGGCCACGGCGACGTCATGGCCAAGGTCGCGCCGGTGCGCTTGCCGCAGACGCTGCCCGTGGTGCTCAGCCGCGAGGAGGTCACCCGGCTGCTTGGCGCCGTCACGAACCTGAAGCACCATACCGCGCTGTCCGTCGCGTACGGCACCGGACTGCGCGCCAGCGAAGTGATCGGCCTCAAGGTCACCGACGTCGACAGCCAGCGCATGACGCTGCGCGTCGAACAGGGCAAGGGCCGCAAGGACCGCTACGCCATGCTCTCGCCGCTGCTGCTGGAGCGGCTGCGCAACTGGTGGCGGGTGGCTCACTCGCAGGGCAAGATCCTGACCAACGGCTGGCTGTTCCCGGGGCTCGATCCGATGGACCCGCTGAGCGTTCGTCAACTCAACCGAGCCCTGTGCGAGGCCGTCGACATCGCCCAGATCGGCAAGCGTGTCTCGATGCACACGCTGCGTCACAGCTTTGCAACTCATCTGCTCGAACAGAAGGTCGACATCCGCGTCATTCAGGTGCTGCTGGGTCACCGCAAGCTGGACACGACGGCGCGCTACACCCATGTAGCCACCCGGATCCTGCACGAGGTCGTCAGCCCTCTCGAGAGACTGACGCCCATGTAGGCCTCTGGCGTGGCGCACCCCGCCCTGGAGGTCGCCGACATCTTCCGCATCCACGGTCCGGCCTGGCGTCAGAGTCAGCGCGGCCACTTGAGCCTGGGTCAGCTCAAGGTGATGTCGGCCATCGAACAGTGCCGCAGCGCGGCACTGGGCGGTCATGTCTTGCGTTGCGAAGGCTGCGGAGTCGACCAGGTCTCCTACAACTCGTGCAGCAACCGGCACTGTCCGAAGTGCCAGACGGTGCGGCGCAGCGCTGGCTCGAGGCACGTCAGAGCGACTTGCTGCCGGTCGAGTATTACCACGTTGTGTTCACCTTGCCGGGGCCGATCGCCGACATCGCGTACCAGAACAAGGCCGTCATCTACGGGCTGCTGTTCGACGTGGCGGCCGAAGTGCTGATGACCATCGCGGCGGATCGCCGGCACCTGGGCGCACGCATCGGCGCCACGCTGGTGCTGCACACCTGGGGCTCGGCGCTGACCCACCACCCGCATGTGCACGGCATCGTCCCCGGTGGCGGGCTCTCACCGGACGGCAAGACCTGGATCGCCTGCAGGCCCGGCTTCTTCCTGCCGGTGCGAGTGCTCTCCAGGTTGTTCCGGCGCCGCTTCATCGAGGAACTCACCCGTGCCCACGAGAGCGGCGAACTGAGCTTCTTCGGCGAGCACGCGTCACTGGCCGACGCGCACGCCTTCGCCCGCTGGCTCGCCCCGATGCGCAAGTGCGAGTGGGTCGTCTATGCCAAGCGTCCGTTCGCCGGGCCAGCGGCGGTACTCGCGTACCTGTCGCGCTATACGCACCGCGTGGCCATCTCCAACAGCCGGCTGCTCAGCCTGGACGAGCGCGGCGTGACCTTCCGCTGGAAGGATTACCGCGCCAGGGGCGCGACCCGCTACAAGGCGATGACGCTCAGCGCCGACGAGTTCATGCGCCGGTTCCTGTTGCACACGCTGCCCAGCGGATTGCATCGCATCCGCCACTACGGCTTGCTGGCCAACGGCAACCGCAAGGCCAGTCTGGCGTGGGCGCGCGAACTGCTGGGTCAGGTCTTCGAGCTACCGGCCATGCATGACGACACCGACGCCAACCGCAGCGCACCGCCCTACATCTGTCGGCACTGCGGGGCTGCCTTGATCATCGTGGAGACGTTCACGCGCACTCACACGATTCGCGCGCCGCCGCCAATGGCGCGACCGCCATGACTCCGCTCGCGATCAATCCGATCGAACCGCCGCCGACTGTTCCACGCGACACGCCGGCGCGCCTCAGCTTGGCCTGGCCCCATCCGACCGGACCTCGTCGCCTCATCTTGCAATGCGAGGCCGCACCGACCAGATCGACCATTGCGAGTGGCGTGCCGCCCGACCGCACGCCAGCTGGCCGAAGCCATCCGACTCGCATCGGCTCGCTCGCCTCAATCCCCATAGGCATGTAGCGCCACCGAACCGGCTGCGGACTGTCTCGCGGCTTCCTCCCCTGGGGTTTATCCAACATCCGCCCTCACGTTGCGGTCCATCAACGCGTGGTCTCGTCGCGGGTGGATATCGGATAAACCTACACACGAGCAGTCACTGGCGGCCGACTGGTCACGGGGTGTTCAATCGGCCAAAGTTGCCGGCGTCGCTCATTGCTCCGACGGTTCTGTAGAGGACATGAATGTAGCAACTGGGTCGATCGTGGCGATGGTCACGCGACCGCCCATGCTGTTCGACTCCACCAGGGGTGGATTCTCGTTCAGACGGCCCAGGCAGTGGCTCAGGCGCGCTATGCGCTCCCGGGCCAGGACCGAGGTGGCAACAGTTCAACGACGACGGTCTCGGCCTCTCCTTGACCAGATCGCTCTGCCCGGACCTTTCGCAATGGCCCCGAACTGGCAAGCTGCTTTCTCCCGCGTCAGGGCGGCACTCGTGCGCCGCGGTCGCTCAGTGCATGACGCGGACGATCTGGTGCAGGAGGCCTGGGTTCGGCTGGCCTGCTACGAGCGCGAGCAGACCGTGGCCAAGCCCGAGGCGTTCCTGATGCGCACCGCGCTCAACCTGTCGGTGGACGCATACCGAACCTCGGTCAACCGTGGCGAGGAGGTGCTTCTCGAAGAAGTGGTCCTGGTCGATTCGGCGCCCGGCGCCGAGGCGGTGGCCTTCGGGGCCAACTACGGGTTTGACTGAACCAGGTGCTCTCGAAGTGATGCCATTGCTTCTCCGCTCGGCACATATCAGGGCATGCGTTACGAAGGCAGTAGCGCCCCGCATATCGACAAAGCAGCCGTGCCTGCGGACCGAATGGCCCGCGCGGCGTTGCAATTCCCGCACAGCGTATTCCCCCGTGACAACCGCGCGGCCGCGCTGAGGTGGCGAAGACAGCAACTCGGCATGTGGATAAGGGTGCCGCCGATCAGGACGTTGGCGACGTCACTCAGTCGCGCGCCCTGGAAGATCGGCTTGCGCAAACTCCCTCGCCGCCTTCAGCACATACAGCGGGTCGATCCCGCGAGGCATCGACAGCATGATGTTGAAAGCCTCCCTCCGAAACCCGATGTCATCGATCGGCGTGCCCCCGAGCCGCCAGTCATCGGCCAGCCCGCGCAGGTCGTCCTTCCCTCGAAGCACTTCGCCGCGATCGTCCTCGATGTCCAGCCGTCCGTTCTTGCTGATGTACTTGAAGTGCGCCGCAATGGCCTTCATCCCTCGGCCGCCGCCCGTGACCTTGACCATCACCTGAGGCGCACGACGTACGACGGTCGCCTCGATGCGCGCTCGGATCGCGTTTGCGCGCTGCCGCAGCAAGTGTGCCGGGAGCTTCGGCTGCGGTGCGACCTTCACGATCCGGTTGCCCGGATAGAACAACCGGTCGCCCCATTGGACGAGGACACCGTCGATGGAGCTGGGATCGGACATCACTTCTTATCTTTGGCGCCCAATGAGCGGTGATCCTTGGTTATCACTGCCCGCCTCGCCGGCTGCATCTGGGCCAACACGTCCCCGGCAAGCTTCAAGTGCCTGTCGATGTCGCCGGACAGCGTGTCGAGCATCGCTCGATACTCCTGCGCCGCACGCGATTCGCTTCGCCGCAAAAGGTCTGCCAAGTGACGAATGTTCCGGCTCAAGGTCGAGAGTTCGGAGCTCGATGAGATCAGTGCTGCCAGGTGATCACGCCGGCCACCCGACGAGAGCACGTTGACCCCATCGATCAACCCGGACAGGAATGCCGCGCGCGCGAGACCTGCGGCTTTCGCGCCCGCATCGAGTCGACGGACCTCGTTCGTCGTCAATCTGATTGACACCTTCAGCGTTCCCGATGGCACGTCCATGTCGACGGGTGCCCTCGACGCCTCGAGCGCAGCCTCCTCATTTGAAGGCAACGCTCGAGCAACCGCATCGCGCACGACGACCGACACACTGACCCTGCGCTCGCGAGCACGAGAGACCAGCGCGGCTTTCAGGCCGCGCATATCGACCGTGACGAAGTCATGAGGAACGGCGTTCATGAGGCAACGAATGAAGCACGCGAAGCGGGTTGTGAAATCGGCGGCGCGCAGCCTATCTCTGCACTCACCTTGAATTCATCTTCGTCGATCAATCGAGTCTCACGATCGATGAATTTCGAGCCGCGATTCATCGAATCGCCGACAGCCGTGGGCGCATCGCTGCTCGCAAGGCTCCGCAAAGCCGACGCATCGCGCCGCGAAGCAGCTTGCGAAGCGACGAAGAGCCGACGCAGGTGAAGCAGATGCGCGTCACATCCGCTCAAGCTCGTCGATCACGCGGCGCGCACGCGACCGAGAGGCGACGCGCCCCGTCGCGCACCAGTCTCGAACGCGACGCCGAGCCGCTGAATAAACGCCAGAAATCAGCGCGCCAGATCGCACCACATCGATCTAGATTGGTGGTGTCGCCATCACAACCAGTCGCAGGCCTGCCGTGGAACTGCAACCCAAGCGCCAGCCCGGACGCGCCGACCGCAAGGCGGCGGCGTATGCCGTGGAGATCGTGCGGCTGCGCGGCGCGGGCTACACCTTTGAAGCGATCCGCGAAGCACTGGCCGATGTCGGCATCCAGTTGAGCACGAGTGCGTTGCGACGCGAAGTACGCCGCCTCCGCGGGCGGTCCCGCACGTTCCTGTCCGGACCGCCGTCCGGGCCTCGACCCACCGCTGCGAGCGCGGTGAGCACCCCGCCGGCAGGGTCGCCGTCGGGACGGCCTCGCGCCCGCGGCCACGACGTCGCCGAAGCCTTCTTCAACGCCCACCCCAGCAACCCGCTGGTCCGTACCCAGGAGGTCCCATGAAACTCGCCGTCATCAACTTCTCTGGCAACGTCGGCAAGAGCACGATCGCCCGCCACCTGCTCGCCCCGCGCATCCCCGCCTGCCAATTCGTCGCGGTGGAAAGCATCAACGCCGACGACGGCAAACCCATGACGATCCGGGGACGGCAGTTCGCACAGCTGCAGGAATACCTGCAAACGGTCACTGACCTGGTCGTCGATGTCGGCGCGAGCAACGTCGAAGACCTGCTCGCGCTGATGCGCCGCTACAGCGGCAGCCACATGGACTTCGACGGATTCGTCGTGCCGACCGTGCCGGCCCGCAAGCAGCAACAGGACACGGCGGCGACGCTGGCCGAGCTGGCGCGCATCGGCGTGCCCGCGCAGCGCGTCCGGCTGGTCTTCAACCAACTCGACGACGACAGTCCGATCGAGGCGGTCTTCGACACCCTGCTCGCCTACTGTGCGGCCTCGGGGCACTCGCAGCCGAACCTGGCCGCGTGCCTGCGCTACAACGAGGTCTACGCGCGTGTTCGCGGCACCGATCAGTCGCTGCTCGAATGGGCCGCGGACACGACCGACTACAAGGCCGAGATCGCCAAGGCGACGGCGACGTCCGACAAGATGGCGCTGGCGCAGCGGCTGGCGACCCAGCGCCTTGCCCGCGGCGTCATCCCCGAACTCGACGCGTGCTTCGCCGCGCTCGAGTTGGAGCCACTGGCGACATGACAGGGCCCAACACGGCGCGCGAAGCCCTCATCGTCGAGGCCCTCGGCGATGTCGCGCGCATGCTCGACCGCGTCGAATCGCTGTCATCGTCGATGGAAGAGGGTCGATTGGCGCTGGCCAACGCGAACGCGGAACTGCGTGATCGCCTGAAGGCATTTGAAGCGGGCATGGCATCACTCACGCAGCAGGCCAAGGCCAGGGTGATCGAACACATTGTCCAGCGCACCGGCGAAGCGGCCAGCGTGGCGATCGAAACACAGGCCCGGGCCATGAACGCCGCGGCGCGGCTGGCCTTCTCGGCTGAGGTCGACTCCAACCTGGCGCGACTCACGGCGACATTGCAGCAGGTCATCCGCCGCGTCGATCGACCCTGGGACCTCTGGCTGACACACGCCGCGACGGCTGCCGTATCGACCGCAATTACCTGGTGGGTCCTCGGCTCGTTCGCCTGCAGATGAAGCGTGCCGGTGTGATCGGCGTGCCGACTCCGGAATCGGGTGCAGCACGCCGAGCGGAGCGACGCGAAGCAAGCGGCGCTGGAAACCGGCGGCCTGCTCACGTCCTTCGCAGACGGTCGAGCGTCAGAGTGCAGCGTCTTTCAGCTTCTTCAGCGCGCGGGTCTTGATCTTCACGGTCGCGGGCTTGGCGGCGAACACACGCTCCACCTTCGTGAACGGATCGAGGCCGGTGCGCTTCTTCTTCGCCGGCACGTTGATCACGTTGACCTTGAGCAGGCCCGGCAACGTGAAGCTGCCGAGGCCCTTCTTGTGCACCGACGCGAGCATCGTCGCTTCCAGTGAGGCGATGACGGCCTTGACCGCCTTGGGCTCCACCGCTGCCGTTTGCGCCAGATGGGCGATCAGGCTCGTGCGATTGAAGGCCGTCTTGATCGGCTTCAGTTCGGCGACGGCCTTGGCCGGCGCGGCGGCCTTGACGGCCTTCTTCACGGGCGCAGTCTTCGCTGCGGCCTTGGTCGCGGCCTTCTTGGCCGGCACCTTGGTCGTCGTCTTCTTTGCAGTTGCCATGGGGTTCGAATGTCCTCGGGGGTCAGGAAAACGCCCGCGAACTGCGGACCGCGGGATTCTAGAGGGACACCGCGACCTTGCGAATCATCACCCAAACCATGAAGTCTTCATCCGGATGATTCGAACCCGCCAACTGTCAAGCTTGTGACGATTCCAATATTGGCGAACTACGCGGCACAATGGCGCCCATGCCAAACATTGCATCCGTCCTCAAATCCGAGATCACCCGAATCGCGCGCAAGGAGATTCGCGCCGAGGTCGAGGGCCTGAAGAAGTCCGTCAGCGCCCATCGCACGGAGATCGCCGCGCTCAAGCGTCGCTCCCAGGCGCTCGAGCAGGAACTGAAACGACTGCACAAGTCCTCCCCCAAGCCGGACCCATCGCCGTCGCCGAGCGACGAGCCGGGCAAGAAGTTGCGGTTCAGTGCCAAGCGTCTGGCTGCGCAACGTCAGCGATTGGGCCTGTCGGGAGACGCCGTCGGCCTGCTGGTCGGCGCATCGGGACAGTCGGTCTACAACTGGGAGGCAGGCAAGGCCCGCCCGCGCGCCAGCCACGTCGCGGCGATTGCGGCACTGCGCGGACTGAACAAGACCCAGGCTGCCGAGATTCTCGCTTCCCGCAAGAACGACAAGTAGCGCTGCCGGCCCAGTCGAGACGCGGCTCAAATCAAGACGACGACGCGCGCAGACCAGTGCGCTTCTCGCTCCCGTTGCGCCATTCCCACGGCGGCACCGGACGAGCGTCGGCCCAGAGTCCCAGTCGTTCGCGCCGCGCAACGACTTCCATCGCCTGAATCTGCGGGTCGGTCAGATACCGCGTGTAGGCCCAGGCCATGCCGGCACGCACCATGGCCGCGTTGGCGTCGGTGCCGGCGCAGATGACCCGAGCGATCGTCCGGCCGTACCGATCACGGGTCGAAGGACGGATCTCCGCCTGCTTCCTGAAGCACAGCGTCGACAGCAGTTCCTTGCTGCGCTGGCCGAATGGCTGCGCCTTCTCCGGCGCATCGATCTCGGCGAGTCGAACCGCGGTCTGCGGTCGATCGGGGCACCGGACCTTGATGGTGTCGCCGTCGCTGATACCGACGACCAGGCAAAGGAGTGCAGCTTCAATCATGGAATCCGGACGGTTGAGGAAAGTTGGAAGCGGTGTGCAACGGCGCACCTGTCATATGCTGTGGCCTTCGATCTCGCCCAGCCATCGGAGGCATCATCAAGACCAACTACGTCCTGATCGATTACGAGAGTGTGCAGCCTGAGATCGTCTCGGCGCTGAAGGATGAACACTTCAAGGTGCTGATGTTCACCGGGCCCAACCAGGTCCGCATCGACATCAACGTGGCCACTGCCTTGCAGCTGCTGGGGGCGCGTGCCGAGTACATCCGCGTATCGGCCGCGGGGCGCAACGCGCTGGACTTCCACATCGCTTACTACCTCGGGCGGCTCGCAGTGTCCGAGCCGGACGCGTACTTCCATGTGATCGCGGTCGACAAGGGCTATGACCCGTTGATCGAGCATCTCAAGAGCAAGGGGATTCACGCGAGCCGGTGCGCAGATGTCAACGACATCCCGATCGTCCGGACCTCCGGGGCGGCACCGGCCGACGACAAGCTCTCGATCATCCTGGCCTACCTGGTCAGGCGCGGCGCGCAGCGGCCCGCGTCCACCAGGACACTGAGCACGAGCATCGGCGCGCTGTTTCAGCCCAAGCTCGATGATGCCGAAGTGCAGACACTTCTCGCGGAGCTGCAGCGCAACGGTGTATTCGTCGCCAACGGCAGCAAGGTGGTTTACTCGTTGCCGGACTGAAGTCATGGAAGCACGCCCGGGTTTGCAACGAGCGACCATTCTCATGTGACCTCCGCCGTGAACGGTGAACCAGGCCAACGACACGTGCCATCCAACTCCCGACCTGCGGCCTCGATGGCCAACAGGTCGGGCCACGCGTGCCGGCCCGATCATCGGACCGACAACGCTGGCATTCAGTGCTGAATTTCGACTCAAATTCAGCACTGGGTGACCACGCAGTCGCGCGGTCGCGTGCTTTGTCAGGCCTTGAGCTTGCGCATTTCTTCGGCAAGAACCCACAGCGCCCGGTTCAGGTTCACGCTGCGGTCGATGCTGCTCACCGCGCGTGTCTGGATGCGCCGGCCTTGCGCGCTGCGGCCGGACTGACCTCCACGGATGACGTTCTCCTGCACTTTCTGCAAGGTGATCCACAGGCTGTGCCCCACATCCCCGAGCCGACGGGCCTCGGTCAATTGCTCGGCGGTGACCGGAGCCGGCCGGTGTCCACCGCCGTCCTCGACCGCGTGCACGCCGAAACGCAGTGCCAGCGCGGCCGTCGCGAAGGCGATCTCCTCGTGTGGCTCAAGCTGAAGCGCCTTCATCGCCTCGGTCGATTCGTCCACCGCTTCGAAGTCTTCGAGGACACGGAACGCTCCCTCGATCACGTCGTCCTGGACGTTGCCCTTGTGTTTGACGCGAATATCGTTCGAGACCTCACCAACGACCAGGCCGTTGCAGCAGGCGAAGCGGACCACGCCCGCGAGCATTTGATAGCAGCTCGCGCCGTCGTGACTGTTGATGAGGATGATCTCGTTCGCCTCGGCCTTGCCGATAACTTGGTCGGCGTGCCGCATACGGACCATATGCTTCGTGAAGTCGGTCTTGCCCACAATGCGGCTCTTGCTCTGCGCGACCATGAACGGCTCGAAGCCTTCCTTGCGCAGACCGCGCAGGACCTCGATGGTCGGGATGTACGTGTAGCGCTCGGACCGGCTCACGTGCTTGCCCTCCGCGAAGATGGACGGCGCGGCCTGCCGCATCTGGTCCTCGGCGAGTGGCGTCTCGCTGCGGACGACGAAGGTATTGCGCGCGAAGCGTGTGGCGAGACTCGGGGTGCTGTGAGATGAATACATGGTGATTCCTTGTCGATGCATGAGGTATTGAAAGGCGGGCCGGCACACACGCGCCCTGCCCGCTGGCGCTTCAGTTCGCTGCGGCTCCGCGGGCCTGCCCGCCCGTGCGTGGCGCGCGTCCCTGCCTCGCCTTCGGATCGGCTGCGCTGGCTTGCTCGCGTTCATAGGATTCGGCCCATTCCTGCCGGCCCTTGCGCGCCTCCGACTCGGCCTTGCTGTCGAGGTAGTCGAGTTCTTCGCAAGTGAACGACATTCCGTAGACCTGGCGGCCCTCGCCGTCCGTGTAGTTGTTATTGCGCAGGTGCCCGACGACGTTGACGCGCGAGCCCTTGCCGAGGTACTCGGCGGCGTTCTCGGCCTGCTTGCCCCACAGCGTCCACTGGATTGCGGTCGCCTCCTCGGCGCGGTCCTCGCCGGACCCTCGGCGCGCGTTGCTGATGATGGTCACCGTGCCCTTGGCGACCTCGCCGTCGCGACCCTTGACGACCTCGACCTTCACCGGCGCAGCCAGGCGAGCGTTGCGTTGTTCCACTCGTACCAAAGCCATGATGTGCTCCAGACAGAACGACCAGCCGGACACCGTTGTGGTGTTCCTCTGAACTGATCCTTCTGCTCGGACTTCCTCGCTCCGCCCGGGGGCGGCGGGGGTGGGCGATTGCCTCTTCCCTCACGGGAAGAGGTTGGAGATGGGTGGAGTCGAACGCAGCCGAAGCAGTGAGCCAGTTTCCCGGCCCACCGCTTGAAGATCCCCCCACAAGTCCCCCTCGTGAGTCGACGGGGGCGCAGCTGGGGGGAGCTCGGTGGGACGACTGGCGCACGCGCTGCCCCGCGTTCGGGCGACGCAGCGTCGCGGCCGCCGTGCCAGCCTGCCTGGCGCGGCGGTTGCAGCGCAGTCGCCCGCCCGGGCCTCGAGGTCCGGCGCCTCCGCAGCCGACGTGACACCAAGCGCAGCGACTGGCGCGGCGGTCGAGCGGACCGATCACGCATGCATTTCGCTTTGGTTGAGCGGCCCGGCTTCGGGCGTGGCGGGAGATCGGGGTGGCGATCTGGCGGGTGCGCAGCGATCGAAGCGCAGCGCCGCGAGCGAAGCGGCCGCCAGTTCGTCAAGCGCGCTCGTTCATGCGCAGCATGAAGGAAAAAAAGCGCGCGGGCCCCGGGCTCGGGATCGGGCCGCACGCATCGACGCTCGGTGCGAAAATGTCGCCTCGCAGATCTTCAGCAATCGACATGGCAACCATCCACGACACCCGTCCTCGCACCGAACCCCAGGAATTTGCCGAGCTCGTGCTCGACCTCGACTCGGATGAGACGCTCCCGGTTTGCCCGCGGCGCCGCGAAGGCGCGACCGACGACGAGGCTTGCGAAGCCTGTCAGTAGCCGCAGAGTGCCGGCACCTCGCGCGCCGGTCTGGATATTGCTCGGGCCTCATGGAGGCCCTTTCTTCTGTCAGAACGACTGCGAGCGGACGCGTCCGCCAGACCCATGATTCTTGTTGGACCGAGCCGCATCCACGGACAAGGGGCGTTTGCCGCCCGAGATTTTGACGAGGGCGAACAGATCGGCACGTACGAAGGCAAGCGCTACTCGGCCCGCCAGGTGAACCGTCGGTCGTGGGACGCAGGGCTCACCTATGTGTTCGGACTGTCGGACGGCTCGATCATCGACGCGGCCGTCGGCGGCAACTCGACGAAGCACCTGAATCATTCGTGCGCGCCGAACTGTGTAGCGTACGAGGAGGTCGACGCGAGCGGCGAGACCCATGTCGTCTTCTATGCGCTGCGCCCGATTCGTGCCGGCGAAGAGCTCTTCCTCGACTACAGCCTGGTCGTCGACGAGACAGAAGAGCCGAACGTATTCGGGTGCAGCTGCGGAACCGTGCAGTGTCGAGGAACGATGCTGGCCGCCACGTGATGGCCGCGTCCGGGCAGCCGCGCTACAGCCAGCCCCAGATTTGGCGGAGCCAGCGAGGCACCGAGCGGCGCGGCGGGTGGTAGTTCCGGCGCAAGGAGTTCATGGCGGTTCTTCCTCGAACTTACGATGCCGTGCTCGCGTCGCTCCTCATCGCGTCGACTCGCTGGCCGTTGACGTAGGCGACGCCGTCGACCACCTCGATGAGCATCGGACCGAAGCGGCTCTCCCACACGAAACGCTGCACGCCTTCGGTGGCCAGAGGCAGCGCCTCCTGGGGAGAGTCCTCGCGAAGCCGGAGGACCTCGGCGAACAGCGGCGCGTTCATCGTCGATCTGGATACTGGATGGAATCACAGTATATGCGAAAGCCCGGCGTTGGCCAGCACGGGAAGGCCGTGTCGATCAGCGTGGACGCGCCGGGCGTCCGCACAGGGAGGCGGGGTGGCGTTCGACGGCGGTGCAACGACACCCGAGGTGTCGACACGCCCGCCAGATCGGCGACATCGACACGAATACAGCCCGCCACGGGTGCGCGGTGAGGAAGCGCGCGCTTGACGCACGCAACATCATTGGATATCTTCAAGATATCCAATCTCAGGAAGTCAATCTGATGGCCACCCGCAGCACCATCGACCAAATCGCATTCCGCTATCGTCCCGCCGACAGCACGACCGGCGTGACCCGCGATACCGCCAAGCGGCTCGCGGAACGCCTCGGCGTCGACGAGACCCAGGCCATTCACTTGGCACTGCACGACATGGCGGTCAAGCTCCTGCCCCAATACGAGGCCGACGAAGGCCCGCTGACGGCCACTCAGGTGCGGCAGATCAAGAAACGCGTCCCCCAGGGCAAGAAGAAGTCGGTCCGCTCCAGCCTGTACGAGGTCGAACCCGCATGACGTCGCAGTGGTGGGCCGAGCCCACCGCCGGCGAGATCGTCTGGTGCCACTTTCCCGACAACATCCACCCGCGCCCGAAACCGAGGCCTGCCCTGATCCTGGCGGTCTTCGACGACGACGCGCCGCAGTTCACGGTGCGCGTCGCCTACGGCACCAGCCAGCGCACCACCACCCTGCACCGAGGCGCGTTCTCGATCCAGCGTGAGCGCAACCCCGCAGCCTACGAAGCCGCCGGCCTCAGCCACGACACCAAGTTCGACCTAAGACAAGCCCTCGACCTTCCCTACACCACCGAGTGGTTCTCGGTGCCGCCGGCTGCGCCTCACGGGCAGACGCCGAAGCTGGGCACCCTGCACCCGTCGCTGGTGCGTGCCGTCCAGGCGGCATTCCGGGCGGCCACCGCATGAGCAGACGGCACCCCGATGAAGGCGCCTCGGCCGCCGCGAGCATCCTCGCACGGCAAGTGCTGCGCCTCGCGGCAACTGCTGCGCGCGTGACCTCCCGACAGCAGGTCAGGCCAAGCCGATCTTGAGGGCGAGTCCCACGACCATCAGCACCGCCAGCACGCGCGCGACCCGCCAGGTCGTGAACCGATAGCGGTGGTTGCGCCACACGGCCCGGTGCACTCGCACCATCCCGGCCAGCACGAGGATGGCCATCGCGGTCGGCACGAAGACCCCGGTCGTGGCCGGGACGCGGGACAAGAGGACCGCCAACGCAACCGGCCATGCCAGCGCATCGATCGCCGCCAGGCCCCGCCGGCCGGGCCAGTCGGCCGCATCGGGCACAGGTGCCCGCTGAAACAGTATCCACATGGTCACGCCCTCGCCGAACCCGGATTTCCGCCGCCTCGGCGGAACACACACCTCGATGACGAAAGCGCCCGCCCTCGACCTCCATGCTTTTTGCACGAGCCGGGATGGAGCGATGACGCCATGCCGTCGCGCGAAGCGGGCGCCCGCACGTCGGCCGTCGGCGGACGACGAGCGAAAGACCTCCCGCGGGGCCTGTTGGTCCGATCAGCCGGCCCCGGCAAAAGGCAGCCCGCTACGCCTTCGGCGACGCCGCGTCGGCGGCCGGAGGCTCCATCGCATAGATCTCCGCGGCCTCTTCCGGATCCAGATTCCCGCCGTCCGGGAAGACCGCCAGCGCAATGCCGGACGCCTCGTCGATCGTGAGCGACGGCAGCAACCGGCTCAGCCGCGTCGTGAAGCGGTCCAGCCAAGCTGCAGAGGGAGCGTGAGGCATTCGAACTCCACCGTCAGCGCTGCGCGAACGCGTCGTCAGGCAACTTGTGGCCCTGCGGCGAGATGGAAGCGTCCGACCCATCGCACTTCGCCGATGGTTCCGTCGACGCACCCCTGGGATGCATTCGCCGTTCACGCCAGGAGCCGATCTGCGTGAACTCCAGCGGACAACCCGAGCACTTGTAGACCCCGCTGTAGCGCATCACGCCGTCGGGATCGCGGTGCACCAGCTGCTGATAACTCGTGGCGCCACACGAACGGCAACGATAGGAAGGCGACGGCGAATCCATTGGTCGGGTCCGGTTGACGAGAACAAATTCTGACGAAGGAGCCCGCGCCGCGCAATGCGGCGGTAGGCCCATGGACAGAACTCTATCCGGCGCGTTCGAGCACCACGTCAGCGACCCACGCATGCCCTGCGTCGCTGCGATCCGATCCGCTGAACAACCTTGCCACGCATGAGGCGCAACATCACCTGGCCCAACAGTCGATGACATCGATCGAATCTGCGCTGGACGGCGGCGGTCGCGGGCCCCGTTGCCGCGATCGCGGGGACAGAGTAGCCATCGCCCGCAAGGGAATCCGTCGAAGTGGCACGGCGCATGCAGAGACGTGTCCCTTCCCGGTCATGTGCTTGCAGTAGCGTCTCACTCGACCTCAACTCGATTCGATCCCGAAAGGTCCCTCATGCCCAAGCTCATGCTTCCTCTGTCCGGCAATGTGAACCAGGTCATCAACCCTGGAACTGGATGTGGCAGTCCACCGGGGGTCAGGTCGGACTCATCAACATCGAGATGGGGCAGTCCGCAGACCCGGCGCTGGAACAGAAGATTCTGGACGACGTTGGAACTTACGGGCGGCAGATCGGCCAACTCGCCGATGCGCTGCAGGCCGTGCTACTTCATCTCAAGGATGTGAAGTGGCCGGTCGAGTCGGAGAAGGCGATTGATGCATTCCAGCTCCGACTGGCGCAGGTCAATCGGCTGAAGGACAACCGTAAGGACGACGAGCACCTTGCTCGTCTTGCTCTTGCGCCCCGCGGGTGAGATGGGCTCCTCGCGGTCGGTGATGGCCAGGTAGGTCTCGTCGACCTCGACCTGACCCTTCAGGCGATCCCGGTCTGGGCGCACCATCGCTCGGCGAAACCGATGCAGCATCGTCCAGGCGGTCTGGTAGCTCCCCAGTCCGAGCACACGCTGCAGACCCAGGGCGCTGACGCCCTGCTTCTGGTTGGTCAGATACCAAGCCGCCGCGAGCCAGACGCGCAGCGGTGTGCGCGTCTTGTCGAAGATCGTGCCGGCCGTCACCGTGCTCTGGGCGCCCACACGCCCGGCACATCAGCCGCGCCCGACTGGCCGAGGCTGCGCACGGTCGCTGACTTCCTTCGCCGGCATTGAACAAGCCGCCCTTGTGCCGCTAGCGCAGTCGTTTGAACGTCAACCTGCTGATCAGCCCGCTCTCCTCGTCGCCTTCTCGCCGCTCTTCCACGATCTTGACCAGGCCTTGCGAGGCCATCGCCTTCAGTTCCCTGGCCGAGGCGTCGTAGACGTATGGATTCTCGAGCGAGGTGCCGACGGCCGGCAGTTCGCTCAAGGCCCCGAATTCGGATTCGAGGTAGGCACTTTGGGCCACGGTTCGCATCGCAATCTCCGCTTGTGGTGCCGCCGAGGCACCGAAGGTGGTGATGCCGCGAAGCGAACCCCCTGGGTTGCCGCCAGAACGGGATCTCTTCGAGCGCGCTGCCGATCTTGTCGTGAGTGGGTGCCGGCGACAGGAAGTCTATCGCCACCGAGATCTCGGATCCACCGATGGGCGCCATTTCGCCTAGATCGCGGTCGCGGCGATCGCTCCCCTCACACCTTCTTCCTGTAGTGGCCGATCCGCGCCCGGAAGATGCAGCGCCGCCTCGTGAGGCACAGGCGTCGCGCAGTCTTTGTGGATCACGCCGTCCTTCATCACCAACTGGACTTTCGCAGGGTCGGTCAACACCGACAGGTCCTTGAGCGGGTTGCCATCGACCAGCACGATGTCGGCCAGAAAGCCGGGCTTCAGCATGCCGAGTTCGTGGGGCCGCTGCATGATTTCGCCACCCAGCTTCGTCGCCGCACGCAAGGCCTGCGCAGGGGTCATGCCGATGTAGTCAACGAAGTACTGCAGGTCGTTCGCGTTCGTTCCGTGCGGCATCCACGCGAAACCGTAGTCGCCGCCCGGCAGAATGCGAATGCCGCGCTTGTGCATCTTGCGCAGCGTCTCGGTCGCGACTTCCAGTTCGCGCTTGTAGCCCATCTGGGTGGCCACCGCCTCGGTGATGCCGTATTCGGCCGCGTTGAAGGTGGTGCGGATCAGCCAGCCGATACCGGGTGCAACGAAGTGCTTGTCCTTCGCGGCCTCCAGCATGTCGAGAGCCTCTTCGTCGGCGAAGCTGCCATGGAAGATCATCTCGATGCCGTGCCTCACGCACTGCTTCACCGACTCGCTGGAGCGTGCGTGTGCCGCCATGCGCTTGCCGTAGCGCTTGGCCTCTTGCGCCAGCATCGCGATCTCGTCTTCGGCAAACGGCGACTGCTCGGCCGCAATGCCAGCGATGTACTCGCCTGACAGATTGATCTTCAGGTGGTCGACGCCGTACTTGATGAAGGTTCGGGCCGATCGGCGGATCTCTTCCGGGCCGCTACAGACGCTGCCGAAGCTCAGCTCCTCGAACTTCATATGCGGCAGGGTGTTGTCACCGAGCGCGCCAATGGTCGTGATCTCCTGGCTGCCGGCCAGGTAGCGCGGGCCGGGGAACTCGCCGGCGTCGATGGCGTTGCGCAGCACAACGTCGAGCCGCGGCTTGGCCGCGGCCGCGCCGATCGCCGAAGTCCAGCCCATGTCGAGGTAGCGCTTGGCCACGCGCACGCACCAGAGCATGTGCTCTTCCGGCGGCATAAACTGGATCGCCGCAAGCGAGGGCTGGTCGTTCCACGAGAAGTGCGTGTGGGCCTCGGTCATGCCCGGCATCAGAAAGCGATCCTTCCCGTCGATGAAGCGTGCGCCGGTAGTGTCGATCTGCTGGGGCGAGCGCACGACGTCGACAATGCGGTTGCCCTCGACGAGCACGGCGCCTTTGAAGGTGTCTTCGCCGCTGCCGTCGAAGATGTTGACGTCGGCGATGGCAATTTTGGACATGACAAGTCTCCTTCGTCCCCGTTTTCAGGGGTCGGTTGTGGGTGGAACGTGGGAACGGGAACTAGCGGACGCTGGCGTGGAACTGCTGCAGTTCCCGCATGCAGGCCAGCGGCTGCTCGAAGGTCGTCCAGTGACCGCATCCTTCGAGCACGACGGCGCGGCTGCTCTGGATGCGCTCGGCCATGGCCAGTACATTCGCCGCCGGAGCGACGCCGTCCTGGTCGCCGGTGACGAGCAAGGTCGGGACGCGGATGCCTTCGACCGCAGCGCCCTGCGCTTCGGCCAGCGCTTCGCAGCCCTGCGCGTAGCCTTCGGGCGACTGCCGCATCACGCTCTCGCGGACCAACGCGAGCACGGCCGGATGCTGCGCCTTCGTCTCCTTGCTCGTCGCGCCCTTCATGATCGCGTCGGCAATCTGCTGCATCCCGACGATGCCGCTGCGGGCCAGCGCGGCGCGGGCAACGATCGCGGGGCGCCCCGCATCCGGCGGCGCCAACAGCGGGCCGAACAGCGCAAGCGACCTCACCTTGGCCGCGTTGCGAAGCGTGAAGTGCTGCGCGACGATCGTGCCCAACGAATGCGCCGCGATATGCACCGACTCGATGTTCAGCCCGGCCAGCATGCTCTCCAGCGCGCTTACGTACACGTCGATCGACAGCTTCTCGCTCGTCAGCGCAGAGCGGGCGCTGCCGGGGAGGTCGGGCCGAATCGCCTTGAAAGCCTCGAACGCGGGCATCAGCGGCGTCCAGCCGTTCGAGGAGCCGCCGAGCCCGTGAATGCAAAGCAGTGCATCGCCCTCGCCGTCGACCTCGACGGCCAAGCCTTGGATCAGTTGCGTCGTCATGGCGCGGCTCAGACGAACTTGTTTTCGATGGCGCCCAGGCCATCGATCTCGACCCGCACGATGTCGCCGGCCTTCAGGTAGCGCGGCGGCTTCATGCCCATGCCAACGCCGGCCGGCGTGCCGGTCGCGATCACGTCGCCCGGGTACAGGGTGATGCCGCGGGAGATGGTTTCGATCAGGGTCGGGATGTCGAAGATCATGTTCTCGACCGGGCCGTCCTGGCGCAGCTCGCCATTGACCCAGCAGCGCACGCGGGTCTTGGTGCCGTCGAACTCGTCGGCGGTCACGATCCACGGGCCCATCGGGCAGAACGTATCGAAGGACTTGCCCATGTCCCATTGCTGGTGGCGCATCTGCACGTCGCGCGCCGTCACGTCGTTGACGATGGTGTATCCGAAGACGTGCTTCAGCGCGTCAGCCCGTGCGATGTTCTTGCCGCCCTTGCCGATGACCACGGTCAGCTCAGCCTCGTAGTCGACCTGGTCCGACACGCCCACCGGGATCTGCACATCATCGAACGGCCCTACCACGCATTCCGGCACCTTCGTGAAGACGATCGGCCAGGACTCGGGATTGGTGTCGTTGTCCTTGAACACCGAGGTCGACAGCTCCTTGGCGTGCGCGTGGTAGTTGCGACCCACGCACCACAGATTGCGGCGCGGCGCCGGGAGCGGTGCTTCGAGTTTCACATCGCTCAACTGCAGAGACGGAAGGGCGGCGGGGAGCGATCGTCCGTCGAGCGTCAGATCGATCAGCACTTGGGCACCGAGGCTCGCTTGCTCGGCGGTCAGCGCCAGCGGCGAGATGGATTTGCCGTCGCCAGCAACGAGGCCGACCTGGCGTTGTCCATTGAGTACAAATGTCGCAATTCGCATGTCTGTCTCTTTGCTGGGTTTGGATGAAAATTCCGGGTGCCGTGAGGCGTTATCGATCGGATGGATGAACTGTAGAAACTGCGGCGCAGACGTGCTTATCAGCTCGTGCGGCGACTTATCACCGCGTCAGATGGCGAACTCAGTGTTTTCCCTGAAATGCGCCGGGATGGGCGCTGAGGAGACTCACTGGGGTCGATGGAGACAACATGCTTGAAGCCTACGCCTTGCACGAAGGTACCTTTGGTCGTGCAGTCGTCTTGGAGTTGCGTGACGATCTCGTCGCGCACGCCCATGCCGAGACCCAGCTTGCGCTCTGGCTTGGCGGCGCGCGCGTGGAAGGGCACGTCGGTTCGCAGTTGGTCCCCTACGGCGAGCAACTCGCACTGGGCACCAACGCATACGAATCGCACGATGCGCGCCTCCTTGACCGCAGCGGGCCGGCAGTCTTTCTCGTGCTCTACATCGCCAAGCCCTGGCTGGACGAACGCCGCGCGTCGAGTGGTCGGCCCTTCTTCTTCGCTTCGCCGAGCGTGCCCATCGACTCGGCCGTCAGGCAGAGTTGCTGGCGCGTGCTCGATCAGATCGTGTCTCCGCACCGGCAGCCCGGTTCGGACATCGATGGCGAAGTCGAGCGGTTGCTGCTGGCCGCGATCAACGCGTCGAGCGCGCCCATCAACGTCGAAGGGCTGACACCGACGGCTCCAGTTTTGGATCACCGACTTCGGGCCGCGATCGCGTACATGCGTGAGCACGTCAGCGAGCCCATCGCGGTCGAGGACATGGCAACACGCGTAGGCCTGTCACGCGGGCACTTCTTCGCGCTGTTCAAGGACCAACTGAACACGACGCCTCAGGTGTTCTGGAGTGCGGTACGCGTCGAAGAAGCGGTGCGGCGGCTGGTACAGCAGGGGGAGCCTTTGACTTCAGTCGCGCTGGACTTGGGCTTCTCGACGCCCGGCAACTTCTCCCGCTTCTTTCGAGACCACATGGGTGTCACGCCTTCGAAGTTTCGCCGGGCGGCGACGGTTGCGACGCCGCACCTCTTGACCGGGGTGTCGTAGCCGAGGTCACGGCCGCGTGACGGTGGTGCCATCGAGTTGCGGCCGCGGAGCGTGTTCGCCGTCGCTCGTCCGCGCTGTAGCTCAACCCGCCCTGCAAGTGCAGGTGCCAAACCTCGCGGATTCGGCGCCATGTGATTCTGTTCGTCGGCATCGGCCCGGTCCTCAAAATGGGGTGAGCTTGATGCCGGTTAGAGAATCACTTGCGCACCCCAAGTCGTCCACGATCTCGCTGAAACAGCGTCCGCGATCAGTCTGAAACGCCGTCCACGATGGGCTGAAATACGCATTTGGGCATTCCGGTGAAGGCGAAATCCACCTCGGGTGCGAGACCGCTGACGATGCGAGCGATCGATTTTCCCGATCCGCAGGCGTGAGTCCAACCCAGCGTGCCGTGGCCGGTGTTCAGGAACAGGTTCGGCAGCTTCGTCGCGCCAATCAGTGGCACGTTGCTCGGCGTTGCAGGACGAAGCCCGGTCCAGAATTGGGCTTGATTCGTGTCGCCTGCGCCCGGGAACAATTGCTCGACGCGCCGCACGATCGCTTCGCAGCGAACGCGGTTCAAGTCGCGGTCGTAGCCGTTGAGTTCAGCCGTCCCGGCGATGCGCATGCGGTCGCCCGACGCGGAGGTGTAGCGCGAGAACACGAGCTTGAACTCGTCGTCGGTCAGCGAGACCTGATGGGCCTTCGACGCATCCATCACCGGGAGCGTCACCGAGTAGCCCTTGGCCGGGTAGATCGGCAGCCGGATGCCCAGCGGCGCAGCGTAGAGCGGACTGAGCGAGCCCAATGCAAGCACGAACGCGTCGCCGCGAATGCGTTGGAATCGACCTTCGCGGTCGGTCGCTTCGACGTGGTCGATGCTCCCACCGGCTTCGCGCAGCGCGGTCACGGTGTGGCTCATGCGGAATTGCACGCCGGCGGCGGCGGCGAGCTTGACGAGTTCTCGCGCGAAGCGGTTGGCATCGCCCGATTCGTCCTCGGCGGTGTACGTGGCGCCCGCGAGTTGCGGCCGGATGTGGGCCAGAGCGGGCTCGATACTCACCGCCTCGTCGGCCGAAATGACTTGGCGCTCGCAGCCGAGCGCTCGCATTTGTTCGGCGGGCTTCAGTGCGCCGTCGAATTCCTTTTGTGTCGTGTAGAAATGCAGGATGCCCTGCGTGCGCTGATCGTAACTAAGGCCGGTGTCGCGGCGTAGCTGCTGCAAAGTGTCGCGGCTGTAAGTGCCGAGGCGCACGATCTGCTCAATGTTGTGGCGCGTGCGTGCCGGCGTGCATTCGCGCAAGAACTGCAGGCCCCAAAGCCACTGGCGCAGGTCGGCGCGTACGCGAAACAACAAAGGTGCGTCCTCCTTGCCCAGCCACTGAAGCACCTTCAGGGGCGCGCTCGGATTGGCCCAAGGCTCCGCGTGGCTGACCGAAATCTGCCCGCCGTTGGCGAAGCTGGTTTCGGCAGCCGGAGTGGCTTGGCGATCGATCACGGTCACTTCATGACCGAGTTGCTGGAGGTAGTAAGACGAGGTCACGCCGAGAAGGCCGGCGCCAAGAACGATCACGCGCATGTCGAGAACCCTGGGGGTTGGCGCTTGAACAGAACAAAACGGAAGCTGCAAGAAAGAAAGCAACCGGAACGCATGTCCAAGTTGCCGCTCCCCCTGTCCTCGGTACCTGAGAGATTCACCCTCTGCGCCCGCAGCGGGTTTGCTCCTTCGGTGCATCACGCGAAGTGATGGCTCTCCAGACGGCTCTGACGGTTGGTGCAGTACAGGCTCGCTTGAGCCGACCTGAGCGTTTATGGGAGTTTGCGCCTTCGGTGGGGCCACCAAGTGGCCCGCTCTCCTGCAGAGCGCGGAGCTTACTGAGGTTGCCGACGGACGTCAAGGAAGTTGCACCGATGCGCCCAGGCCCGCATCACTCAACAGCGTCAACGCCCTCTTGCAAATGTCGCTCGAATCGTTCGACAAGCGAGTGCATAGCTTGTCTGGCTTGTACGAACTCGTCTGAGGCCCCGCGCATCGCTAAGTCTGCTTCGTAAGCAGCTCGCGAGTCAAAGCCGCACTCCCAACGCACGTCGGGCCCTGCTCCCTCGAGTTTGCAAAATGTTCGGCCAGCAGGCAGGCCCAGTTTCAGACGCACCGCGGTCGCGCGGCGGCGCTGCGCAAGCACGTCCTCGGCGCGTCCCGGGAGAGCGTAGTAGTTGGTGATTTCGATGACCATGGGTGCCCCATTTTTTTGCCGCTTTCGGGCGGCCAAGACCTGGTGGACGAGTGACGCACTCGCGCATGCTTGACAGAAATTCCATTTGATCACAAACTGTGATCACGGTAAACACCGATTTGCGGATCGCTCTGGTTCGGGCCGCCTACTACACGAGGAGACGCTATGCCAACCATCAAATCTGTCGAAACCGTGCTTGTTCAGTTGCCAACGCGGCGAGAGCACAAGTGGACCGGACTGACCGAAGTGATCGGACGCTATCTGTTGACTCGGATCACCGACAGCGACGGACGCATTGGCTGGGGAGAGGCGCCCGCGCTGAAGGATTGGGGCGGCGAATTCGGGCGCTACTTCGGCGAATCGACCCTCATCGCAAAGGCCGTGATTGAAAGCTATCTGGCCCCTGCGCTCGTCGGTGTCGACCTGGGAAACTTCGCCGAGATGCACGCCCGGATGGACGCAGCCATCAAAGGCTACCCCTACGCAAAAGCTTCGTTGGACTTTGCGGCTTACGACGTGACCGGCCGATGGCTCGGGCTGCCAGTGCACATGCTGCTGGGCGGCAAAGTGCGATCGCATATTGCCGTGACCCACTCGATCGGACTCATTCCGATCGCGGAAGCGGAGAAGGAAGTCGCCCAAGTGGCGGCCGAAGGCATCAAGACGATCAAGATCAAGATCGGCGTGGATGCGAAGCGTGACATCGACATGGTGCGCACCATACGCGCCGCGGTGGGCGAGGAGGTGGAGCTCTGCGTTGACGCGAACGAGGGGTACCGCACGCCGGGCGAGGCCATCAGTACGGTCAGGGCGATGGAGAAGTACAGGCTGAAGTACGTCGAACAACCTGTGATGGGGATCGAGCGCATTGCAGAAGTGGCACGTGCCATCGACCCGCCCGTGATGGCTGACGAGTCGGCGTGGAACGCGCACGACGTCATCCAGATCAGCGAGCACCGCGCCGCTCAGATCGTATCGATCTACACGACCAAGCCAGGCGGCCTGTACAAGGCGATGGAGGTGGCAGCCGTTTGCCGTGCGGCCGGAATCATCTGCAACGTCAACGGATCCGTCGAGACCGGTGTGGGAAATCTTGCCAATGTCCACCTCGCCGCGGCGGCGCCCGCGGCCACCCTGTCGTGCGTCATCCCGGTCTCCACACCGGCGCAGTGGCAAACCGGCCAGGTCGGCGGCATCTACTACCGGGACGACCTGATTGTGGCGCCGATGAAGCTGGTCGACGGCGCCATCGAAGTGCCCACGGCGCCAGGCATGGGCATCGACGTTGACCTCGGCAAGGTCGAGAAGTATCAAGTTCGCGGCTGAGACAACCCTCCAGATTCTCCAAAGGTCATCTATGCGCAAGACAATCATCGAACGGCAAGTCAAGGCGATCGCGGACAACGGCCTGGATGCCATGATTTCGTGTTCGCCCGAGAACTACGCGTATGCCACCGGTTTTGTCGTGCCGTCGCAGCCGCTGATTCGGCACAGGCACGCGATGGTCATCGTCACTGTCGATGCACACGTCGAGCTGTTCTCGGTCGATATGGAGTCGAGCACGGTCAAGAGGAAGGCGCCGGACGTGCCGACCCGCATCTGGGCAGAGTTCACCGATGATCCGATGCAGGTCCTGGCCGACCAGTTGAAGAGTCTCAAGCTGACGCAGGGGCGCATTGGCATCGAGATGGACTATTTGCCGGCGGGCGACTTGGTGCGTCTGCGCGCGGCCTTGCCGGAGGCGCACTTCGAGCGCTGCGAGCACATACTGGCGCGACTGCGCCAGATCAAGACTCCTGAAGAGATCACGCTGCTGCGTCGACTCTCCCGCATCTCGGACCAAGCCATCACGGACGCGTTGGCCTCGGTGCGCGCCGGTGATACGGAAATGGACATTGCCGGGCATCTCACGCGAAACGTCTACGCGCTGGGCGCCGAGCATTTCAAGTTGATGATCATTGCCACCGGCGAGCGCAGCCCACTGCCCAACGTCGGCCCGACGGAACGCAAGCTGCAGCATCGCGACGTCTGTCGGGTCGAGATCTTTTCGGTGATCGATGGCTACCAGGCCGGCGTGTGCCGCACGGCCGTGGTGCAAGAGGCGCCGCCAATGGCCGAAGCGATCTGGCAGCATCTGGTCGCCTGCAAGTATCAGATCATGGAGATGGTCAAGCCCGGCGCGAGCTGTCGCGCCATCTATGACGCCTTCATCGGCAAGTTGTCCGCGATGAAGCTGCCGCCGATCTCCTTTGTTGGTCATGGAATCGGCTTGCATTTGCATGAAGATCCCTACCTTGGAAAAACGCCCATCCTCGGCCGTCCCGGCAGCGATGCGCTCATCGAAGAAGGCATGGTGCTGGGGTTCGAGCCGCTGTGCTATGAAACCGGCCACGGTTTCGGCATGCAGAACAAGGACATGCTCCTGGTCACTGCGACGGGGTCAGAGCTGCTCTCCGACTACGCAAACACCGACCGGCTGCTCGTCGTCCAAGGATAGGTCCGGAGCCGGTTCCGGAGCGACTGCCGTCGTCTCGCATTCTCATTGAACACGGAGTAATCATCCATGCGCACGCTCATCGAGCACTTGGAATTTGCATTTCTCGTCGACGCCAACGACACGGTCCTGCGCGATGCGAGCATCGTCCTCGAAAAGGACCGCATCGTCGACATCGGTCCGGCGGCGGCCATCGCCGAGAAGCATGACCGCGCCGGCTTCGACCAAGTGATCGACGGCCGCATGCTGGGCATCTGCCCCGGCTTCGTCGACAGCCACGTTCACCTTTCCGAGACGCTGTCGCGAGCGGTCTTCCCCGACAACCTCAACACGCGGGCGTGGGTCTTTCACTGGGCCAAGCCCTTCTATGCCCATATCACCCAAGAAGACGAGTATTGGGGCGCTTTGCTCGGCATCACCGAAATGCTGCGCAACGGTACGACCTGCTTCATCGACATGGGTTCGCAATATGACCCGGGCATCACGGTTCGGGCCATGGAGAAGACCGGCATCCGGGGCATCACCGGCCGCCACGCGGCCGACAACCCGCCGCCCGAATTGCCACGCGGGTGGACCGAAGAGATGGCGCGCCACCATTTCTTCCCGAACGCCAAGGCGGCCCTGGCGGAACTCGAGGCCTGCGTTCGCAAGTACGACGGTGCGCTCGATGGGCGCGTGCGCTGCTGGGTGAACATCGAAGGCAAGGAGCCGTGCACGCTGGAGTTGCATGTGGGTGCCCAAAAGCTCGCCGAGCGGCTCGGCGTGGGCACCACCTACCACCTCGCCACGTCGATCGAGGAGGCCAAGGTCTGCGAGGCCAAGTACGGCTGCTGGCCGATCACCCGCATCGATCGGGCGGGCGGCCTCGGCAGCAACCTGGTGATCGCGCACGGGGCTGCGGTCAGCGACGAAGAGGTGGCGCTGCTTGCCAAGCGCGGCGCCAAGGTCGCGTTTTGCCCTTGCTCGTCGTTCAAGCTGGGCAAGGGCGCGACCGCGATCGGCAAGTATCCCGAGATGGTCGCGGCCGGAGTGACCGTAGGGCTCGGAACCGACGGCGTGTCTGCGGCAGGAAACATGAACCTGATGCGCCAGATGCTGATCGTCGCGGGCATGTTCAAGGATGCCCGCATGAAGCCCGACATATTCACGGCCCGTCAGGCGCTGCGCGCGGCGACCATCGACGGCGCGAAGGCGGCGCTCTGGGACCACGAGATCGGCTCTCTGGAGATCGGCAAGAAGGCCGACTTCATTCTCTTCGACCTCGACCACGTCGAGTGGACACCGTTCCACGACCCGCTGCAGGCGCTCGTTTTTTCGGCGTCGACCGCATCCATTTCACAGACCTGGGTAGATGGCAAGACGCTTTACAGCGAGGGCAAGGTCCACGGCGTTGATGAGACCGCCTTGCGCAAGAAAGCCAGAGAACTGGCCGCGGCCGCCGTCATTCGAGCGGGTCTCCATGATGAGGCCGTCGAAACGACCACAACCTTGTACGACGACGGAAACTAACGCGGCCCGGCGGGTTGAACGCGGCCATGTCCGAGCATGATGCGTCTCCCGCAAGCTCGGTCCTGGGTGAGGGTCTCAGGGTGCACTCCATCCACTCCGTGGCACTGTGCGATCGAGCCGGCAGTTTCGACATCACGCTGAACGGTGATCGAATCGAATCCGTTGTGCTCGCGGCCACTGGCGCGACGCCGCAATGGTTGGTGATGCCGGCGTTCGTCAACTCGCACGCTCATGCAAATCGCGCGTTCGCGGCGCCTGCGCGGCGGCCGCGCTCGCTGGCGGACGCTGTCGAGGCGGCAAGACTGGAGCGTACGAAGGCTACCGCCGACGGCATCCGAGATCGTGCCAAGCGTCTGTTCGAGCGCTCGCTGGTGCACGGCACAGCACGGATCCGCACGCATACGGATGTCGACACAACCACCGGCATGCGGGCCATGGAAGGGGTTCTCGCTGCGGCGCGCGAGATCGGCGATGCCATCGACGTCGAAATCGTCGCCTTCGCCAACGCCGCGGCCGACCCTGCCCGCTCGACTACCCGGGATCTGCTGACCGAAGCAGTGCGGCTCGGTGCAAAGCTGATCGGTGCCGTGCCCGCGCTGTGCCGCGAGCCATCGCGAACGGTCGATGCGCTACTGGATCTGGCGGTGCACCTGGATGTGGATGTCGACTTCCATCTCGACGAGCATCTCGAGGTCGAGGCCTCCCTGCTGGAGTGGGTTGCAAAAGCGACCCTGGAGCGCGGGCTGCAGGGGCGGGTCACGGTCAGCCACGCCTGTGTGCTGGCGGCCATGAGCGACGACGCAGCGAACCGGACCCTCGAGCGAATGGCCGAGGCGCGCATCACGCTCGTCGTGTTGCCCGAACTGAATTTATACCTTCAGGGGCGGGGCAGCGGCTCGCCGCGCGAGCGTGGCATCGCCCCGGTGCTGGAAGCCCTGCGGGCCGGCGTTCCAGTGCGATTCGGAACCGACAACGTCAGGGACTGGTTCTTTCCGTTCGGCGATGCGGACCTCCTCGAGACCGGCTACATCGGAGCGCTCGGCTCGCATCTCGACGCGCCGCGGGAACTGACGGCCGCGCTGTGCGGAGGACGGCGACGCGTGCGCGTGGGCGACATGGCCGACCTGGTGCTCATTCCGGCGTCGTCATTCGACGACGCTCTGGCCCGCCGACCTGGCTGCCGCGTGCTCGTGCGACGAGGTCGGCAGATTCCACGCCATTCATAGGCGGTTGCGAGATCAGGCGAAGCTGGCGTCCGTCAGAGAACGCAGCGATGTTTCGATTGAGCTCTGGGTGAGATCGCGTGCGATGAACACGATCCAGCCGCCACGTTCGGACGGGTCAGGCCAGCTCGGAAGTCGCTCAACCGGATAGAGCACGTGCTGGACACCCTGGACGACCACAGGCCGGTCGTCACCCGCCACGGCCAGCAAGCCCTTCACGCGCAGGATCGAATCGCCGCGGCTGGCCAGCAGCAGTTCCAGCCAGTCGACGAAAGCGTCCCACTCGACGGGTTGGCTAATCTGCACCGTGAATGTTCGAATCGCGTCATCGTGTGGAGATGAGTGCTTGTGACCATGGCTTGCGTGTGACGAAGAAATCTTCTTGAATCGATCCGGGCGTTGCCAGTGCGCTTCGGCTTCGCCCAATACGTCCGAAGCGGGAAGCCGACCCACCCCCGACGCGAGCAGCGTTGCCGACGGATTCATCGCAATCAGTTTGTCGGCAAGCACCAGCCGGTCGCCTTCGTTCACAAGATCGACCTTGGTCACGATCAGTCGGTCGGCCGTGGCGAGCTGTTGTCGCGCTTCGCGATGGGCGGACAAAGTTCTTTCGCCGTTCAGGCCGTCCACGGTGGTAATGACCTGCCCGAGGCGGTAACTGCGAGTCAGCCGCGATTCGCTCATGATGGCTTGCATGATCGGAGCCGGGTCCGCCAAGCCCGTGGTCTCGACCACAACGCGAGTGAACAAAGGAATCTCGCCTGCCTGCATGAGCGCGCAAAGTTCGACCAGCGTGGACACGAGGTCGTCGCGCACTGTGCAACACAAGCACCCGGAACTGAGCAACACGACGTCTTCGGCCACCTCGCGCACCAGCAAATGGTCGAGCCCGACTTCACCGAACTCATTGATGATGACGGCGGTGTCCGCGAGCGACGGGTCGGCCAGCAGATGCCGCAACAGCGTTGTCTTGCCGCTGCCCAGGAAACCCGTGAGCACATGGATCGGTGTGCGGCCATCGGACTGATGGCCTTGTGCCGCGCTCGCTGACGTTGGCATGCTCAGTCCACCTCGAAGATGGCGTCCACCTCGACAGCGACGTTGCGCGGCAGCGAAATGCAGCCCACCGCTGCGCGGGCATGGCGGCCGGCGTCACCGAACACGGCGACCATCAGGTCGGAAGCGCCATTGATCACCTTGGGATGATCACCGAACTCGGGTGTCGCATTCACGAAACCACCCAGGCGCACGCAGCCGACAACGCCGTCAAGGCTGCCGCCGAGCGCGTTGCGCAGCTGCGCGAGAATGTTGATGGCGCACAACCGCGCCGCCTTCTGCCCGTCTTCGATCGTGACGTCGCGCCCTACTTTGCCAACGTACTGATCCTTGCCATCGGCCGTCGGGACTTGTCCCGCGATGTACACGAGCGAGCCGCTGCGGCGCGCCGGCACATAGTTGGCTGCGGGGGCGACCGCCGCCGGCAGCGTGATGCCCAGCGCCGAAAGGCGGGCTTCATGTCCTTGAGTCATCGATGTGTCCTAGGTTGAGTCAGTTGCCGAAGTACAAATCGTCGAGCGGGGACGTGAGCAGGCTGATCGAACCGCGCGCGGTCATCGCGGGGACGAGGGCATGTCCCGTCGTGCGCACGTCGTTGATCAGGCCACGCTTAGCCATCGCAGGTTTTCCCAGGCGCAGTCCTTCCAGAATCTCCACGTGCGACGAGGCGTCCCACGGCATGTCCGGCGAGAGCAGTGACAGGTACATCGTCGGGCCGAACTGCAGCCAGAGCGACTCGATGAGCGGCATCAGCACTTCCGAGTCAGAGGCGCCATAAAGGGTGAAATGGAAGCGTTGGTTGGAAGACAGGCAACCAAGGATGTTGCGCTTGGCGATTGCCTCCAGGAGTTCGCGATTGATGTCGTCCAGTGCCTCGATCAGCGCAGGCGTACTGTTGCGGCAGGCCTGTTCGGTCGCCATGCCCTCGAGCAACTCGCGCACGGCGAACAGCTCGGTCAGCCGGTTCGGCGTCATGCGCGGTACGCGAACGGACCCGTTCGCAGTACCTTCAAGAGCGTTGATCACGACTAGGCGTGTCAATGCTTCGCGGATCGGCATCGGACTCGTGCCGAAGCCCGCGGCCAGCTTGCGCAGGCTCATCACCTGGCCGGGGACGAAAGCACCCACCATGAGGCCCCGCCGCAGCCGTTCGAAGACCTGCTCCTGCACATGGCCGCGGTTGCGCTTGCCGGGTTGATCGACTGCGTCCGGATGAACGGCGGGTTCAGCGATGCGTTGCATGTTGATCTGTGCCTCTTGCACTGGTGATATGTGTAACGAAAACGGAGACCTCTTCGGTCGCGTTCGAAGCCTATGCGGGTTAACCCTATTGACCCTGATTATACGTGTGATCACACTCTGTGATCAAGATACACCTCAAAGTAGCGCTCCTCGACAGCAAACAGTCGACCGACAGGCACGGAATGAAGCGTGCCCCACGTTGTTTCAGGTTCAGTCCAGTCAACCAGGTACACAACCATGAACTTCCACTGTACGAACTTCCTGATGAACATGGGTCTGCGCAAATGGGCATTGGCTGTAGCCGCATTGACCTTGGCATCGGCAGCGTGGGCAGCTGACGAAGTCAATGTCCGCTTCAGCTGGAAGCTGAAAGGCGAGTATGGCCACCTTTACCTCGCGCAGGATCAGGGGCTTTACGCAGAAAAGAGCCTGGCCGTGCGCATGGGCGAAGGCGCCGGCTCGCCCGCGGCGCTGGGCGCCCTGCTTCAGGGCCAGGAGGACGTGGTCATCATGCCCGCCATCTTTGCGATCTCGGCGATCCAGAAGGGCATGCCGATCAAGATCATCGCGCTCTACCACCCGAAGACTCCTGTGGTCGTGATCTCGCAGCCCGACAAACCGATCCTGCGCCCCAAGGATCTGGAAGGCAGGACGATCGCGCATTCGGTCGGCGAGACCGGCACCTCCTACCTGTCGACCTTCTGCGCCGTCAACGGCGTCGACTGCGGCAAGGTAAAGAAGATCCAGATGGACGCGCAAACGCGGGTGCCGCAATTCCTGCAAAAGCAGGTCGATGCCGTCAGCGTCTATCGCAACAACGACCTGCCGATTCTCGAGGCCAAGGTCGGAACCAAGTTTCCCGTCCTGGACCTCGCTCAGTACGGTCTGGCCGTTCCCGGGCTCTCGGCGGTGAGTAGCACCGCGACGATCGCGAAACGGCCGGACGTGCTCAAGCGCTATCTCGCAGCGGTCGCCAAGGGCATCGAAGCGACGCGCAAGGATCCGAAAGCGGCGGCGGCCGCGATGGCAAAGGCCTGGCAGGGCAACCCCGGCGCGGACGTCATCGAGGCGCAGGTGCGTGCGACGATGGATGCCGTGGAAGTTCAGCCAGGCAAGCCGGTCGGCTGGATCGACCCCAAGTCGATCACCCAGGCACTCGAGTTGCTCAAGACGGACGAGGGCATCGGCGCACCCAAACCGGTGGACGCGTTCTTCACCAACGACCTGCTTGGCAAGTAGCCGAAAGGGGTGTTCATGACTGAACTCAAGCATCTCGGGGTCGCACCCGTGGCCCATGCCGTACCTGCGAAGAAGAAGCGCCGCGAGGGCGGTCTGATCGAGCGCTACGCCTCCTTGTGGCTGGCCATCTTGATCCTCGTCCTCTGGCAAGTCGCGGTCCCGCTGCTCGGACTCTCTGAGTTCGTGCTGCCCACGCCCTGGGCGATCGCCAAGCGAATGCTGACCGATTCGCAGCTGCTCGGGACACACGCCTACTTCACGCTGCTCGAAGTGCTGGCCGGCTTCGTCGCTGCGGTCGTCGTCGGAATTCCGCTGGCGCTCGCGATCTTCTATTCGAAGGTGTTCGAGCGCGCGGTCTATCCGCTGCTGGTGGCGCTGCAAACCGTGCCGAAGATCGCCCTGGCGCCCTTGCTCGTGCTCTACCTGGGCTATGGCTGGGGGCCGAAGATCGGCCTCGCGTTCCTGATCTCGTTCTTCCCGATCGTGATCTCGACGGTGGTCGGCCTGCAGTCGCTCGACAAGGCGCTGGTCAACCTGGTGCGCTCGATGGGCGCGAGCGAATCGCAGACCTTCTTCAAGATCAGGCTGCCAGCGGCGCTGCCGAGCATCTTCGGCGGCCTGAAGGTCGCGATCTCGCTCGCAGTGATTGGCGCGATCATCGGCGAGTACATCGCTGCCGAACGTGGACTGGGCTATCTGCAGCTGCAGGCGAACTCGCAGTTCGACACCACGCTCAACTTCGCCACGGTCGTGACCATCTCGCTGGTCGGCGTGCTCCTCTACTTCGTCCTCGCGCTGGTCGAGAACAAGGTTTCGTTCCATCGGGAAAGTTCCAAATGATTGAGCACATGATCGCTGGGGCGACGCGCCGCCTATGTTTGGTCGCTGCCGGAGTGGCGCGATGAGCGGCGCTGCCGGGGTCCAGGCCGCCGCCGTCACGGTCGCGGGCGTCTCCAAATCCTACGAAGTGCGCTCCGGCGACGATGTGCTGGCACTCGACCGGGTTGACCTTGATATCGCGCCAGGCAGCTTCGTGGCCATCGTCGGGCCGAGCGGGTGCGGAAAAAGTACGCTGCTGTCATTGCTCGCCGGGCTCACCCCATTGACCTCGGGTCGGCTGTGCATCGATGGCGACGAAGTCGTGAAGCCCCACCCGAAGGCCGGGGTCGTGTTCCAGTCGGACTTGCTGCTCTACTGGCGCACGATTCTCGACAACGTGCTGTTGCCGATCGAGATCAAGGGCCTCGATCGCGCGGCGTATGCCGACCGTGCGCGTGATCTGCTGGCGCAAGTGGGACTGCGCGGTTTCGACGCCAAGTTCCCGTCCGAGTTGTCGGGCGGGATGCGCCAACGCGTGGCGATCTGCCGGGCTCTGATCCAGGAGCCGGGGCTGCTGTTGATGGACGAGCCCTTCGGCGCGCTCGACGCGCTGACCCGCGAGCAGATGATCATGGACCTGCAGACGATGTGGCTGAGGCTGCGCAACACGGTTCTGTTCATCACCCATGGCATCGACGAAGCGGTGTTCCTTGCCGATCGCGTGATCGTCATGTCGCCGCGCCCGGGCCGGGTCGATCTCGACCTGAAGATCGACATCCCGCGCCCGCGCCGCTGGAGCGGCGTGCACGAGAACGCGAGCTTCCAGCACTACGTGCGCCAGGTGCGCGAGATTTTCGAGGCCAAGGGCGTGCTCGTCGCCCATTGAGGTACACATGAAGATATCCGTTCTGGGGGCGGGCGCCGGTGGCGCCGCTGCGGTGGCCGAGCTCACGCTGGCCGGGCACGAGGTCGTGCTTTGGAATCGCTCGCCCGACACGCTCGCGCCGTTCCAGACGCTCGGTGGTGTCGCATACGAGGGGGTTCTCGGCGAGGGTGTGGCCAGACCGCGGGCGATCACGGCCGACCTGAAGACCGCGATTGCCGATGTCGATGCCGCGGTCGTGACGTTGCCGACCTTTTCACACGCGCCCGTCGCGCGCGCACTCGCCGCGGCGGGCTGGCCGGCGCAGCGCCCGGTCATCTTGAACCCGGGCCACACCGGTGGCGCACTCGAGTTCGCGCAGGCCTTCCGAAGCGTGCGCGCCGACGTGCCGCAGATCGCCGAGTTCTCGACCCTGACCTACGTCGCCCGCAAGTACCGGCCCGACGGCGTCACCATCACCGGCCGTGCCAAGCAGGTGCGTGCGGCGGCGCTGGCCGGCGGCGACGCCGCACTCGAACTCGCCTGCCGACTGTTTCCGGGTGCTGCAGCGGTGGCCGACGTGCTGGCCTCGGCGCTGGCCAACGCCAATCTCGTGCTGCATCCGCCGGGCGCCGTCCTGGCGGCCGCATGGGTCGAGGCCACCCATGGTGAGTTCACCTTCTATGTCGAAGCGATGACGCCGGGGGTGGCGCGCACGATGCGCCAACTCGACGACGAGCGACTCGCGGTCGCCGCGGCATTCGGGCATCGGCTGCCGAACCTGATCGAAGAAATGAAGCTGATCGGCACGGTCGAGCCCTCGGTCGTCGGCACGCAGGACTTCGTGGCCGCGATTGCGGGCGGCGAAGCGAACAAGCGCATCAAGGGCCCCGACTCGCTCCAGCACCGCTACTACCGCGAAGACTTCGGGCACGGCGTCCTGCCGTTCCTGGAACTGGCGGCGATCGCCGGTGTCGCGACTCCGGTGGCGGGCGCGCTGTTCACGCTGGCGCAGGCGCTGGTGGGCGTCGACTACCGCCAAGGCGGCCGCACGGCGGCGGCGATGGGCATCGAAGGCCTATCGAGAACAGAACTTCTGAAACTCGTGAGGTCAGCATGAACTGGGATCAACTCGTCATCGCCATCGTCGGCGGCGATCGCCGCGAACAGGAAATCGCGCGCTGCGCCGCCGCGGCCGGCGCCGAGGTGCGTGCCCATGGCTTTCCCTGGCCGGAGCAAGGTATCGCGGGGGTGCGCCACAGCGCCAACGCACGCGAAGCGCTGGAAGGCGCCGACATCGCGTTGTTTCCCATTCCCGGCATCACCGCCGATGGCGCACTTTTCGCGCCGCAGTGCAACGAGCGCCTCATCCCGGACCGCAACATGCTGGCCGGCATGCGCAAGCCCGGCCACATCATCCTCGGATGGGCGGACACGAACCTGAAGGCGCATTGCGAAGCGCTTGGCATTGCGCTGCACGAATACGAATGGGACCAAGACCTGATGCTGCTGCGCGGGCCGGCCATCGTCGAGGGCATGCTCAGGGTGCTGATCGAGAACACCGACATCACGATCCACCGGGCCAACATCTGCCTCGTCGGCCAGGGCACCATTGGTTCGCTGGTCACGCACACGCTGGGCGCGCTGGGCGCGCGGGTGCACGTGGCGGCGCGCAATCCGGTGCAGCGGGCGGCGGCCTATGCGGCGGGCGCAGAGCCGCACGAGCTGAGCGATCTGGCGGCGGTGCTCCCGGACATGGATGTCGTGATCGCCAGCGTGCCGGCGCGCGTGATCGGGCGCGATCTGCTGGAGCGGCTCCCGGCGCACGCGTTGCTCGTCGATCTGGCGGCGCCGCCGGGCGGAATCGACCGCGAGGCCGCGCAACAGCTCGGCCTGAAGTTCGTCTGGGCACGCGGCCTCGGCGCGCGCGCCCCCGTCACCGTGGGCCGCAGCCAGTGGAGCGGCATCCGCCCGCGCATCGACAAGATCCTGAAGGAGATCCAATGAAGGCCGACCTGGTGATTCGCAACGCCCGCGTGGTGCGCCACGACGGGGAGTTCCATGGCGGCGTGGCCGTCAAGGACGGCAAGATCGTGCTGACCGGCGCCGACAGCGCACTGCCCGAAGCTCACCGCACGATCGACGCCGACGGACGCGTGCTGATGCCGGGCCTCATCGACCCCCATTGCCACCTCGGCGTCAAGTACCCGTACGCCGAGGACATGCGCACCGAGATGGCAGCGGCGGCCTCCGGCGGCGTCACGACGGCGCTGCTGTACATCCGCAACCTGAGGGAGTCCTACCTGCCGTTTTACGAAGAACGCAAGGCAGTCGGCGAAGAGAACTCGATCATCGATTTCGGCTTCCACTTCGGCATCCAGCGCGAAGAACATATCGCGGAGATTCCGGAGATCGTTGCCAAGACCGGCGTGCGTTCGTTCAAGTGCTATTTCGGCTACGAACCCGACAACCCGATCGGCATCGTTCCGGCGACCGATGGCTGGGTTTACGCGGCGATGCGTATCCTGGCCAAGATCCCGGGCGGAGTCATCAATGTGCACTGCGAGAACACGCAGATCGCGTCGTGGATGAAGAAGGAAATGCTGGCCACAGGTCGTCAGGATTTGGCCGCCTATACCGAATCCCGGCCCGCGTTCTGCGAGGTCGAAACGATCCGCCGCATGATCTTCCTTGCCGAGCGCACCGGCTGTTCGCTGCACCTGGTGCACACGTCGGTGGGCATGGGGCCGGTGCTGGCGGCCGAGGCGCAGGCGCGCGGCGTGCACGTCACGGTCGAGACGTGCCAGCACTACTTGACGCGCACTGCCTACGACGCCGACCTCGACATGCGCGCCAAGATATCGCCGCCGCTGCGCGACAAGGAGGAGCAGGACGGCCTGTGGCGCGGCATCCTTGACGGGTCGGTGTACAGCCTGGGCACCGATCACGTGCCCTTCCCACCGAAGAAGCTGGAGAACCTGTGGACCGAGCTCCCTGGGGTCGTATCGTTTCCGTGGGAACTGCCGCTGATGCTGCACTTCGGCGTACACCAGCGCGGATTGCCGCTGTCCCGGCTGGTCCAGCTCAACGCCGCCAACCCGGCGCGCCGCTTCGGCCTGTGGCCGCGCAAGGGCAACATCGAGGTCGGTTTCGACGCCGATCTGGTGCTGGTCGATCTCGACGAGGAGCGCACCGTCCAACACACCGGCAAGGGTACCTGCATCTACGAGGGCTGGAAGCTCAAGGGCTGGCCGGTCCTCACGGTCTCGCGCGGCGCCGTCGTCTACGAGAACGGCGTGGTCGATGAGAGCCATTTTGGGCGCGGCCGTTGCGTTTCTCTGCCGGCATGAACATGGCGACCGCGTTCCCGCAGGTGGGCGCGGTGCGTGTGTCGCCGGCCGCCGCGACGCTCGACGAGCGCATCGACGCGTTGCAGGCGACCGTGCGAGACCTGTCTGACCGGCACCCAAAGCTCAGGCCCGAACGCCTGTCCGGCATGCACAACCCCTGGGGACACGCGGCGGTCCTTGCCAACGCATGGCGCTTTCTGGACCTCTGCGAAGACGCGGTCGTCTTGGATGCAGTCGCCAAGCTGGTTGGGCCGGATATCGTGTTGTGGGACAGCGAACTGCACCTCGAGGCCGCGTCATATGTTCGCTTTGCCGCGCAAGGGCGCGAAGGCAGGTACTGGCCGATGATGCCGCTCGCGGGGGCGGTGGTTCTGATCGCGCCAACCCGAGCGACGCATTCGTTCGCGTGTCTGGACTTGGCTTCGCTTGCCACCGCTGATCTTTCCGGGTTCGACCCGGGCGCGCCCCTCTACGTGATCCGCTACATGCCGGCGACGAGCCAGTTCGTTCGCGATGCGCGCTCACGGGCCAACTGGGCCGCCATGGAAGAGCAGCCTCTCATCAATTACGCCACGCGCCCGTTGTGGCTGGTGCGCGGTGAGGACCGGGCCGGCAACGATTTCGTCACGGGCTTTGCGCCCCCGGTCCCGCGCTGGGCCGGTATTCAACCTGAGGAGCACTGACATGCCATTCGTCATCGTCGAATTTTTTGAAGGCCGCACGGTCGACCAGAAGCGCAACCTGGTCAAGGCCATCACCGAAGCCATGGTCGATCATGCCGGCTGCAAGCCCGAGCATCTGCACGTGGTCATTCACGACACACCCAAGGACAGCTGGGGCCGCAACGGCGTGCTCGGCATCGACATGAAGGAACAATGATGACGCTCGGGGACCTCGATTCACGCACCGCCGCGCTGCTTGTCATCGACCTGCAGAACGCCTTCATCCACGACCAGGGCACGCTCGGCGTGTCGGGGGTGGACACGAAGCGGCTGTCGGCGATCGTGCCGGTGCTGGGCGAACTGATCCCGCGCTGCCAGGCGGCGGGCATTCCGGTGATCTGGACGGTGCAGGAGCACTTCGCCGTCGACGCGAGCCGGGCACGCAAGAAGCTCGCCGGCCACACCTCGCGGCGCAAGCAGGTGTCGGCGCTGGCAGGCACCTGGGACGAGGAGATCGTCGACGAGTTGAAGCCTCTGGCCGCGGTCAACCCCGCGTACGTGATCCGCAAGCACCGCTTCGGCGCGTTCTACGAGACCCGGCTCGAAATGATGCTGAAGATGCTGGGCACGCGAACCCTGTTCGTGGCCGGGACGACGACGAATGCATGCGTGGAAACCAGCATCCGAGAGGCCTACCTGCGCGACTTCGATGTCGTCGCGTTGAACGACTGCATTTCCGGTGTCAACGGCGAGTGGGAAGAAACCGCGAAGAAGGTCTGGAAGCAGTACTTCTGCGAGATCTCCGATTCGAAGGAGATGTCGCGCTGGATCGACGACCAGCGGGCGCCGCGCACGCTCGGCTACGGGCATATGCTGTTGATGGTCGAGGACGTGCCGCGCTCGACGAGCTTCTATGTCGACCAACTGGGCTTCACGGTCCGACCGGCCAAACCGTTGGCAGATGGCCGCCCGTTCACGGCGTTTCACCAGGGCGTGGCGATCGTCGGCGGCCGTTCGCCTGCGCATCGCCAAGTGGACCACATCGCTTTCGAAGTCAACGACGTGCGCGCGTTGAGCGACAAGTTGAAGCGGTCGGACGTTCAATTTCAGCAGGATCTGCACGATGGACCGTATGGCTTGACGATTTACGTGACTGACCCCGACGGCATCCGGATCGAGCTCTATCAAGTCGGCGCAACGGCTTGATCCACTAAACTGAATCCCGCCGCGGCCCGCGCTGCCAGAGGCAGCGACAACGAGCCTCCTTGTGAAGAGTGGACTTGAGTCTTCAGTTCTGGTGGCCTGCCGAGGCACGTTTACCCGGCCTGGCCTGTGCGCGACAAGCAACGCGAGCAAGCATCCAAAGCGCCTGAGGAGGCACCCCATGCTGATAGGAGTTCCGCTGGAGACGGCGGCCCGTGAATCGCGCGTGTCCGTCACGCCAGAGACGGCCAAGAAGCTGACGGCACTGGGCCACGCAATCATGATTCAGTCCGGTGCCGGTGTGGCCGCCAGCGTGAGCGATGCAGCTTACGAAGCGGTTGGCGCGGTGATCACAGACCGCGCCGGCGCGCTTGGCGCCGATCTCGTGCTCACAGTCCGCTCACCCGGCAGTCAAGATCTGAGTGCAATGAAGCGCGGCGCCGCGCTCGTCGGCATGCTCAACCCGTTCGACAGCGACGGCCTGCACCGCCTGGCCGGTGCCGGCATCACCAGCTTTGCGCTCGAGGCCGCGCCGCGCACGACGCGCGCGCAGAGCATGGACGTGCTGAGCTCGCAGGCCAACATCGCCGGCTACAAGGCCGTGATGATCGCGGCCGACAAGTACCAGCGCTTCTTCCCGATGCTGATGACCGCGGCCGGCACCGTGAAGGCCGCGCGCGTCGTGATTCTCGGCGTCGGCGTCGCCGGGCTGCAGGCGATCGCGACCGCGAAGCGCCTCGGCGCCGTGATCGAGGCGAGCGACGTGCGCCCGAGCGTGAAGGAGCAGATCGAGTCGCTCGGCGGCAAGTTCATCGAGGTCTCGTACGACACGCCCGAAGAGAAGGAAGCCGCCGAAGGCGTCGGCGGCTACGCCAAGCCGATGCCGCCGAGCTGGCTCGCGCGCCAGCAGG
>NZ_JBFUKR010000017.1:0-116163 GCF_056400745.1 Rhizobacter sp. P5_A1 | reverse complement strand
GATCGGCCCGGACAAGAAGATCAAGCTGATGCTGACCTACCCGATGACGACCGGGCGCAACTTCGACGAGATCCTGCGCGTGCTCGACTCGATGCAGCTGACCGCGAAGTACAAGGTCGCCACGCCGGTGAACTGGAAGCAGGGCGACGACGTGATCATCACCGCAGCGGTCTCGAACGAAGAGGCCGCGACCTCCTTCCCGGGCTTCAAGACCATCAAGCCCTACCTGCGCACGACCAAGCAGCCGGGCTGAGCGGCGTCATGCGCAGCGCCCGGGTCGGCGTCATCGGCGTCGGCGCGATGGGCATGGCGATGGCGCGCAACCTGCGCGCGAAGGGCTGGCAGGTCAGCACGCGCGATGTGCGCCGCGCCGCCGACGCCGAGGCGCGCGCGCTCGGGCTGAGCGTCTGCACTTCGCCGCAGGCGCTCGCCGCGCAGAGCGACATCGCGATCGTCGTCGTCGTCGACGCGGCGCAGGTCGACGACGTGCTGTTCGGCGCCGACGGTGTGGTGCAGGCCCGCGGCGGCGCGACGACGGTGATGCTGTGCTCGACGATCGCGCCGCACGACACCGAACGCTTCGCGGCACAGCTCGCGACGCACGGCATCGCGACGATCGATGCGCCGATCTCGGGCGGCCCGGCGCGCGCGCTGGCCGGCACGATGAGCACGATGCTCGCCGCACCCGCGGCGGCGCTTGCACCGTGGCAGACCCTGCTCGCCGACCTGGCGGACAGGCGTTTCGTCGTCAGCGAGACGATCGGCGATGCCGCGAAAGCCAAGCTCGTCAACAACCTGCTCGCCGGCATCCACCTGGTGGCCGGCGCCGAGGCGCTCGCGCTCGCCGCGAAGGTCGGGCTCGACCCGGCGGTCGTGTTCGACATCGTCCGCGCGTCGAGCGGCGCCTCGTGGATGTTCGAGGACCGGATGGCGCGGGCGCTGGTTGAAGACTACGCGCCGGCGCGCGCCGCCGCGCACATCCTGACCAAGGATCTCGGCCTCGCGACCGCGCTGGCCGCGAGCGTGGCCCACGCGACGCCGCTCGGCGACGCGGCGCTCGCACGCCTGCGCGAGACGGTCACGCGCGGCTGGGGCGAGCTCGACGACGCGGCGGTGATCAAGACCTACCAGCGCTGAGCGCGCGCGGCCGACGCCCGGCTCACGAGAGCAGCCTGACCAGCGCCTCCGGGTGGATCGGCCATCCGGCCAGGCCTGCAACGCCCATCAGCAGGCCGAAGCCGGTCGGCACGAGCGAGGCCCAGTACAGCGCCCACAGGCGCGTCAGCGCCGTCACGGCGAGCATCGCGATCGCGACGGCGATCAGTGCATCCGACAGGTCGAACTGGTCGTCGCGGTAGTTCAGCGCGTCGTAGGTCTTCTGGTCCTGCTCGGCCTGCGCGCGCACCTCGTCCTTCTTCCTTGCCTGGTCCTGCGCAAGGCTGCGGTACTTCGCGATCGCCGCGTCGTAGGCCTCGGGGTTCGACGGCTGGGTGCCCTGACGCGCCAGATCGAGCTGGGTCGCGGTGGCCTCGGCGACCTCCTGCCGCAGATTGCGGGCCTGGTAATAGCCCCAGTGGTCGACCTTGTCGGCCTGCGCCTGCTGCATCGCCTGGACGATGTTGTCGTCCTTGACCTTGCAGATGCCCATGAACGTCGCCAGCACGGCGACCGTGATCGCGACCGCGGCGTTCAGCGCAGCGGCGCGCGCTTCGCCCGACTCGCGCGGCGGCGCGGTGCTTGCCTTCGCGGTTTCGACGATGTCCTTCGGATCCATTTCCATCGCATGCCTGCCTTTTGGGTGACCGGCGCGATCGTACCGTTGTGCCGATCAGGGCACGTCGCGCTTGAGGACCGCGTACAGCACCATGTCGCAGAGCTGCCCGTGCGGGTCGCGCTCATGGCAGCGCAGCACGCCTTCGCGCGCCATCCCGAGGCGCTCGGCAAAATGCAACGCGCGCGTGTTGCGCGCATCGCTCATCGCCTCGATGCGCTCGAAACCGAGTCGAAAGCACAACCCGATCACCGCCAGCGCCGCCTCGCGCATCAGCCCGCGGCCGGCACGCCGCGCATCGCCGACATAGCCGATCTCGCCGCGCGAGGCCTCGAACGCGATCGTGTGCACGTCGATGCGGCCGACCCAGCCGCCATCGGCGATCTCGAAGACATGGAAGACGAGGTCCTCGCCGGCGGCGACGCTGCGCGCGTCGTCTTCGCAGAAGCGCCGCGCCCATTCGGCGTCGCGCGGGCGGAGGCCCCAGGCGACGTAGGCGAGCGCGGGCATCGTCGCGGCCACGCCGTCGGCGAACGCCGCCGCATGCTCGGCGCGCGGGGTTTCGAGGCGCAGCCGTTCGGTGTGCAGGGAGCCCGGGGCGGCCATCAGGTCGAGCGGGGTCATGGTCCCGCCGCCCCGCGCATCACGCGAGCGCCTTGTAGAGCATCTGCCCGATGATCGCGATCCCGGAGACGATTGCCGCGACGACCAGGGCCTTGAGCCAAACATTGCGCTTCAGCATCTCGCGGGTCAGCGCCGCGTTGTCGACCAAGTTCTCAGGCGGCAACCGGGCGAGGATGCTCTGCTCGATCAGCGATGCGTCGAACATCGGGGTGCCGGCCTTGCCGACACGCGTGCGTTGGCAAGTCATCAGCATCCGCGCGCCGATCAACAGCGCGTTGCTCGACGCGAGCACCTCGCGCAGCGGCGCCTCGGCGACCGTGCGCTCGCCGCTGAGCCAGCGCACCGCGTCCTGGGTCACGTACAGCGAGCGTCGGCCGCCGAACCAGTACGTCCATGCAATCGCGATCGGCATCCAGGCCGCCACGCCGATGGTCTGTGCCCAAACCCGCCAGGAGATCTGAGAGAAATCGATGCGCTTGCCGGTCGTGATCAGGATCCACGCGATGCCACCGAACAGTGCCAGCGTCAGCGCGACCATGGCCCACAACAAGCGGCGCTCCTGCCTCAGATACCCGGTCGAGCGCTCGATGACGATCGGGAACCGCAGCGGTGCCGCCGCGGCCCGCGCGCGCTCGATGCGCGCCCGCGCCGCCGCGTCGATGCGCCCGGGCGGCACCGCCCGCTCGCTGAAGCGCCACGCGAGCAGCATGCCGAGCACGAAGGTCACGACGGCGACGATGGCCGCCCCGCGCGTCCACAGCGCCGCGTGTTCGGCCTGCGCCTGCAGTGGCAGCAGATCGGCGCGAAAGGCGGCGTCGCCGAAGTCGTCGAGCAGCCCACCTTGCGCATCGACGCGATACAGCCGCGGCGGGGAGAAGTCACCGACCAGCAGCGCATCACCGAGCGGCTCGACGATCAACGGATCGGCATCGCCCCGCAGCGCCGCGCGGCGCACCGGCTTGTGGTCGGCGTCGAAAACGAGGATGTCGCCATCCGCCTGGCCGAAGCGCATCGCGAGCATCCACAACGTGCCGGTCGGCGAGATCGCGACGTCGGTAACCTTCGAGTGGGCGAGGCGCGCGCCGCCGTGGTCTTGCGCGTAGAGCGTCTTCGGCAGCCGGATCGGCCGGCCCGGTTCGGCCGCGAGCCAGACCGCGCGGCCGTTGTCGTTGTCGCCGACGAGCAGCGTGTTGTTTCCGAGGTAGCGGATGCGGTTCGGGAAATCGAGCGCAACCTCGCCCGCATCCGACTTCGCGAGTCGCTCGCCGCGGAAGTCGAAGACCTGCACCGCGCCGCCTCTCGCGTCGGTGACGAAGACCCGCTCTCCCGGCCGATCGACCGCGAGGTGCACGGCGCGCGAACCCGCGTTGACCTTCAGCTTCGCGCCGGCGATCGCGCTCGCGCAGTTCGCGAGCCGATGCTGCGCCTCAATCCAGACGCAGCGCACGACGCGCGGCGTCGTGTCTTCGAAGAACCAGGCTTCGGTCAGGCCCTGGGCGTCGACGGTCCAGTCCATGTCGTTCGGGTCTTCGCTGAAACCGAGCGCGCGCATGTCCTGATCGGCGAGGCGCCGGCCATCGGCATCGAAGACATGCAGCCGGCTGCCGATGACCGCCGCGACCTTCTGCGCGTCGGCGGCGCCGAACACGCGCAGGCTGGTCAGCGCGCCGGCATCGTTGCCCAGCGCGATGCCGCGCAGGTAGGCGGCCAGGCACAGCATCATCACCACGACGATCGGCAGGCCGATGGTCCATTCGCGACGGGTCATTGAAGGTGCTGGCTCGCTGCAACGGCCGGATCGGCTCGCGTGGAATTGTAGGCAGCATCGCCCCCCTGCACGGGCTGGCGCGCTGCTACATTCGCCCGCCCGACAAGCGCCCGCGCCACAGAGAGCGTCGCGGCACACATCAAAACCTCAGGGAGATTCCATGTTGTCGTTCAAACTCCGCGCCGCGACGCTGCTGTCATGCGTCGCCCTTGCCATGACCGCGTGCGGCGGTGGTGGCTCGAAAGACCTGTACGTCTCGGTCAGCTTCCCGTCCGACCCCGTCAGCGTCTTCCGCGTCTCGACCATCCAGCCGCACCTGAGCGGCTTCGACGGCCACGATCAGCGCTGCGACCAGAACTCCGGCGCGCTGCCGGCCGGCATGCACATCAACAACGATTGCTCGATCTCCGGCCGGCCGACCCAGGTGGGCACGTTCACTTTCGGGTACAAGGTCCGCGCCGAAGATGCGGATGGCAGCTTCGACACCACCGCCTCGGTGACCGTGATTGCGCCGACCGCGTGGTACGGCGCGCACCAGGTCTCCGTGAGGCTGGGCGCCGCCATCAACGATCTGCCGCAGATCGTGTCCAACGGCTGGGTCGCGCCGACGGACACCACGGTCGTCTGGTCGTACCAGCTCGCCGGCGGCTCGCTGGCGCCAGGCCTGGCGCTCGACGCCTCGACCGGCGCGATCACCGGCACGCCGACGACGGCCGGCAACTTCCTCGCGACGATCCAGCCGGTGCTGACGACCCCCTACGGGAGCGTGTCGCTGACGCCGTATCCCTACCAGACCATCGCCTCCTGAGCAGAGGCGCAGTATGTTGCATTGATCGAGGGGCAACGGCCCGCCGCGCTTCATGCGTGCGGCGGCACGCGGGAGGGGTGTTCGGGTTTGCTCGAGGGGTCGCGTTGGAAGATCAGCCCTATAGTGCAAACATGCAACATACTACATCACGCGTCGCGAATGATCGACTCCGCGATTAGCCCGCCGCCGGAGCGCTTCAACGCCGCCGCGCACCTGCTCGCGCTGAACGCCGGGCGGGCCGCGAAGCTCGCCTACATCGACGACGCGCAGCGCGTCAGCTACGGCGAGCTGGACGACCAGGTGCGCCGCTGCGCCGCCGCGTTGCTGGCGCTCGGCCTGCGACGCGAAGAGCGCATGCTGATGGTGATGCACGACAGCGTCGACTTCCCCATCGCGTTTCTCGGTGCGCTGTACGCGGGCATCGTGCCGGTGCCGGTCAACACGCTGCTGACCGCTGACGACTACGACTACATGCTGCGCAACAGCGGCGCCCGGGCGCTGCTGGTGTCGCGCGCACTGTGGCCGACCTTGCAGAGCGCGGTCGCGGACTTGGCGATCCCGACGATCGTGACCGGCGATGCTGTGGCCCCCGAGGGGACGCGACGTTTCGCGAGCCTGCTCGAGGCGCCGCCGTTGGCCGCGCCGGCCGACACGCGCGCCGACGACTTCGGTTTCTGGCTCTACTCCAGCGGTTCGACCGGCCGGCCCAAGGGCACGGTGCACACGCACGCGAACCTGTACTGGACCGCCGCGCTCTACGGCACGCCGGTGCTCGGCCTGCGCGAAGACGACATCGGCTTCTCGGCCGCCAAGCTGTTCTTCGCGTACGGCCTGGGCAACGCGCTGACCTTCCCGCTGAGCGTCGGCGCGACGACCGTGCTGATGGCCGAGCGGCCGACGCCGGCCGCTGTGTTCAGGCGCTGGGTCGATCATGGCGTCACGGTCTTCTTCGGCGCCCCGACCGGCTATGCGGGCATGCTCGTCTCGCCCGAGCTGCCGGCGCGCGCCGACGTGAAGCTGCGGCTGTGCTCGTCCGCCGGCGAGGCGTTGCCGCGCGAGATCGGCGAGCGCTTCACGGCCCATTTCGGCTGCGAGATCGTCGACGGCCTGGGTTCGACCGAGATGCTGCACATCTTCCTGTCGAACCGCCCCGGCGACGTGCAATACGGCAGCAGCGGCAAGGTCGTCGACGGCTACCGGCTCAGGCTCGTCGACGACGACGGCCATGAAGCCCGGCCCGGCGAGATCGGCGACCTGTACGTCAGCGGCCCGAGCTCGGCACTGATGTACTGGGGCCAGCGCGAGAAGTCGCGCGCGACCTTCCAGGGCGAGTGGACGAAGACCGGCGACAAGTACTCGATCGACGCGCGCGGCTGCTACGTCTACGCCGGCCGCAGCGACGACATGCTGAAGGTCAGCGGCGTGTATGTTTCGCCATTCGAGGTCGAGGGGACGCTGATGCAGCACCCGGCCGTGCTCGAATGTGCGGTGATCGGCATCGAGGACGCCGACGGCCTGACGAAGACCAAGGCCTGCGTCGTGCGCAAGCCCGGTGCGCAGGTCGACGAGCCCGAGCTGAAGGCCTTCGTGAAGGAGCGCCTCGCGGCCTACAAGTACCCGCGCGTGATCGAGTTCATCGACGAGCTGCCGAAGACGGCGACCGGCAAGATCCAGCGTTTCCGGCTGCGCGACCAGGCGCGCGAGCGCGGGCGGCAGTGAGCCCCGCCCGGCCGCCCGAAGGGGCTCGCTCCCGCCCGGCGGGACCGCGCGCAGCGCGTAGGGTGCCCTCATGAACACGGGCGCCATCCAGTTCGCGCAGCTCGACTGGCGCGGCCGGCCGCTGCGGCTCGAATACCAGTGGGTCGGCGATGCGGAATCGGTGCGCCCGCCGGTCGTCTTCCTGCACGAGGGCCTGGGCTCGGTCGCGATGTGGAAGGATTTCCCCGCCCGCCTGTGCAGCGAGCACGGCCTGCGCGGGCTGGTGTTCTCGCGCTACGGCTACGGGCAGTCGACGCCGAAGCCGCCCGGCGAGCGCTGGACGCCCGCGTTCATGCACGCACAGGCGCACGAGGTGCTGCCGCTGCTGTTCGCGCAGCTGCAGATCGAGCGCCCCTGGCTGTTCGGCCACAGCGACGGCGGCTCGATCGCGCTGCTGCACGCGGCGCGCTTCGACGTGGCCGGCGTGGTCGTCGTGGCGCCGCACCTGTTCGTCGAAGACGTGTCGATCGCGAGCATCGAGAAGGCGCGCGAAGCCTTTGATGGCACCGACCTGCGCGAACGCCTGGGCCGCTACCACGCCGACCCGGATTCGGCGTTCCGCGGCTGGAACGACATCTGGCTGGACCCGGCGTTCCGCGCCTGGAACATCGAGGCCGAGCTCGCGACGATCGCCGGCCCGATCCTCGCGGTTCAGGGCGAGGACGACGAGTACGGCACACTCGCGCAGATTCGTGGCATCCAGGCACGACTGCCGAAAACCCGGTTGCTTGTGATCCCCAAATGCGGACACTCGCCGCACCGGGACCAGCCCGCGCTGCTGGCAGCGCAAGCGGGCCGATTCATCGCCGAACATTCAACATCGACATCATCATGATCAGGGAGCCTCGCATGCCGTTCAGCTTCATCAAGACCTCCGTCGCCGCCGCGAGTCTCGCGCTGTGCGGAATCGCCGCGCATGCGCAGGCAACAGCGCCGGCCACCGGCCCGATCAAGGTCGGCTTCATGCTGCCCTACACCGGCACCTACGCGAGCCTGGGCAACATGATCGAGAACGGCTTCAAGCTCTACGTGCAGGAGCAGGGCGGCAAGCTCGGCGGGCGCGAGATCCAGTACTTCAAGGTCGACGACGAGTCCGAGCCGTCGAAGGGCACCGACAACGTCAACAAGCTGATCAAGCGCGACAACGTCGACGTGCTGGTCGGCACCGTGCATTCCGGCGTCGCGCTGGCGATGGCGAAGGCGGCGCGCGACAACAACACGCTGCTGATCATCCCGAACGCCGGCGCCGACGCGATCACCGGCCCGATGTGCGCGCCGAACATCGTGCGCAGCTCGTTCTCGAACTGGCAGCCGGCCTTCGCGATGGGCAAGGTGGCGGCCGAGAAGGGTGCGAAGAAGGCGATCACGATCACCTGGAACTACGCGGCCGGCAGCGAGTCGGTGAAGGGCTTCAAGGAGGCGTTCGAGAAGGGCGGCGGCTCGGTCGTCAAGGAGCTGAACCTGCCCTTCCCCGGCGTCGAGTTCCAGGCGCTGTTGACCGAGATCGCGGCGCAGAAGCCCGACGCGGTCTACGCGTTCTTCGCCGGCGGCGGTGCGGTGAAGTTCGTCAAGGACTACGCGGCCGCCGGCCTCTCGAAGACGATCCCGCTCTACGGCCCCGGCTTCCTGACCGACGGCACGCTCGAGGCGCAAGGCCCCGCCGCGCAGGGCATGCTGACGACGCTGCACTATGCCGACAACCTCGACACGCCGCGCAACAACGCGTTCCGCAAGCACTTCGCGCTGACCTACAAGGCGAACGCCGACGTGTACGCGGTACAGGGCTACGATGCCGCGCAAATCCTCGGCGCCGGCCTCGCCGCCGTGAAGGGCGATCTGGCCAAGCGCGATGCGCTCACGGCCGCGATGCACAAGGTCACCGTCGACAGCCCGCGCGGCAAGTTCACGATCTCGCCGGCCGGCAACCCGGTGCAGGACATCTACCTGCGCGAAGCCAAGGGCAACAACAACGAGTACCGTTCGATCGCGGTGAAGGCGCTGGCCGATCCGGCGCGGGGCTGCAAGCTGTAGCCTTCGGCACAATCCAGCGGGCGGCGTTGCCGCCCTTTTCTTTGGCTTGGCGCGCTATGCGCGCGCCGCTTGGCATTTGCCCCGTGACCTCGCCATCTCCCTCGGCTAGAATCTGACCAGTTCATCTGACCAGTTCGATCCTTCATGAACAAGACCCCGTGGCGGCTCCAGGATGCCAAGGCGCAGTTCAGCGCCGTCGTCGACGCCGCATTGGCCGGCGAGGCGCAGCTCGTGACACGCCGCGGCAAGCGTGCGGTCGTGGTGCTCGACGCCGGCGAATACGAGCGGCTGCGCCAAGGCGAGCGCGCGCAGGCCCCCGGCTTCATCGAGCACCTGCTGGCGATACCGCGCCCCGCCAAGGCAACGCGCCAGGCGCCCGAAGAGCGCCCGCCGATCCGGCTGCGCGACGTGGTGTTCGAGTGATCCTGCTCGACACCGTCGTGGTGTCGGAGTTGCGCAAGGCCCGCCCCAACCCCCGAGTGATCGAGTGGATGCGCGGCCTGCGCGAAGCCGACGTGTTCCTCAGCGTCGTCACCATCGGCGAGATCGAGCGCGGCATCCGCAAGGTGCGCGACACCGACTTCGCACTCGCGCTGACGCGCTGGCTCGAAGAGCTGCTGCGCTTCTACGGCGACCGGATCCTGCCGGTCACGCCCGAGATCGCGCGCCATTGGGGCCGACTCTCGGCCGATCTCGGCCACGAAGGCGCCGACCTGCTGGTCGCCGCCACCGCGGCGGTGCACCGGCTGACGGTGGCCACCCGCAACGTGCGCCATTTCGCGCCGACCGGCGTGCCGGTGTTCGATCCGTTCAAGGCGGTTGCTGCCTGAGTTGCTGCCGATGGACCTCGCGACCTTCCTCGTCCAGTGCCTGAACGCCGTCCAGTACGGCCTGCTGCTGTTCCTCGTGGCCAGCGGCCTGACCCTGATCTTCGGGATCATGGGCGTGATCAACCTCGCGCACGGCAGCTTCTACATGATCGGCGCGTACATCGCGTTCGTGCTCGCGCCCTGGTTCGGCGACTGGTTCATCGCCAGGCTCGCCGTCGGCGTGCTGCTCGCGGCCGCGTTCGGCTACCTGCTCGAGTGGGCGTTCTTCAGCTTTCTGTACCAGCGCGAGCACCTGCAGCAAGTGCTGATGACCTACGCGCTGATCCTCGTCTTCGAGGAGGCGCGCAGCCTGCTCGTCGGCAACGATGTGCACGGCGTGCAGGCACCGTCGTGGCTGGCGGGCGGGTTCCAGCTCGGCGGGCTGATGTCGTACCCGTGGTACCGGGTGTTCGCTTCCGTCGCGTGCATCGTCGTCGCGCTCGGCCTGTACTTCGTCGTCAACCGCACGCGCCTCGGGATGATGATCCGCGCCGGCGCGAGCAATCGCGACATGGCCCGCGGCCTGGGCCTCGACATCAAGCGCCTGTACCGCATCGTGTTCGCCGGCGGCGTCGCGCTCGCGGCGCTGGCCGGGATGATCGCGGCGCCGCTGTCGTCGGTCTACCCGGGCATGGGCGGCAGCGTGCTGATCATCTGCTTCGTCGTCGTCGTGATCGGCGGCATCGGCTCGATCACCGGCGCGCTGATCGCCTCGCTGCTGGTCGGCTTCGTCGACACCTTCGGCAAGGTGTTCTTCGCCGAATACAGCGGCGTCGGCGTGTATTTGTTGATGGCGGTCGTTCTGGTGTGGCGGCCGGAAGGCCTGATGAAGCGGGCGTACTAGAGATGACGGCGTTCGGTCTCCGATGGGGACGGTCACGCTTGGCGCGTCGCGGCAGGCGGTACCCGGCGCGGGCTCATGCTGGGGCGGTCGGTGCTGCGCACCGACTGCACTGCGCTGCTCGGTCCGGGGTCGCGCCGCAGAACTCGCTCCGTTCGCTGCGCTCACCGCACTCAGACAGCCGCGGCGAGTCAGACATTGAGGCACGCGCTGCGCGCGCGCCGACCCCGGCCCTGCGCTGCTCGTCGCCACAGAAATCGCCCGCCCCGGGCACCGCCTGCCGCGAAACCCACCCGTGGCGGCGTGCCGGCCGGACGCCACCACCGTGCCTGCAAAGGCGAGAGCGGCCGGGCCGGCGAGGGCATGAAGAAGCCAGCGCCGAGCAGCGCAGCGCAGCAGGGTCGGGCCGCTTGCGGCCCAAGTCCGCATGTTTGAGGTCCTGTACTCAGGGCCGAGTTTGCGGACTTGCCCTGCGGAGCGAGCAGCGCAGGGCACCCCTCGCGCAGCGAGGGGCGCGGCTTCAGCCCTCGCCGGCCTGGCCGCTCTCGCCTTTGCCACGCCAAGGCTGGAAGGTCGACTCTCGGAACACACGGTGGAGCAACTGATGCGCCGTCCCTGGCTCGTTCCGGTCGTCGCCGCAGCCGCGTTGCTGGCGCTGCCGGCCATCCTCTCGCCGTACCTGCAGGACCTGGTCGTCAGGATCGCGATCTACGCGGTGTTCGCGCTCAGTCTCGAGTTGCTGGTCGGCGTGACCGGCCTGGTTAGCCTCGGCCACGCCGCCTTTCTCGGCATCGGCGCGTACGTGACGGTGCTCGCGTCGGGCGACGGCGGCGGCTCGGTCGCGGGAATCCTGCCGCTCGCGGTGCTTGCGGCGGCGACGTACGCGCTCTTCGTCGGCGCGCTGAGCCTGCGCACCAAGGGCGTCTACTTCATCATGGTCACGCTCGCGTTCGCGCAGATGGCCTACTTCGTCTTCCACGACACCAAACTCGCCGGCGGCAGCGACGGGCTGTTCCTGTATGTCAAGCCGGTGCTCGGCGCGCTGAACCTCGACGACAAGCGCACGATCTATTACGCGGTGATGCTCGCGCTGATCGGCACCTACGCGCTGCTTGCGCTGCTGATGCGCTCGCGCTTCGGCCATGCGCTCGCGGGGATCCGCGTCAACGAGCAGCGCATGCGTGCGGCCGGCTACCCGACCTACTGGTACAAGCTGGCCGCGTTCGTGATCGCCGGCGCGCTCGCCGGACTCGCGGGCTTTCTGCTTGTCGCGAAGGATGGCGCCGTGAATCCGGAGCTGCTGAGCTGGCACGAGTCGGGCGCGGTGCTGCTGATGCTGATCCTCGGCGGCATCGGCAGCCTGCGCGGCGCGGTGATCGGCGCGGTGGCGTTCACCTTGCTGAAGGAGCTGTTCCAGCTCGAAGCGCTGCTCGGCCCGCTCGCGAGCCACTGGCAGATGACGCTGGGCTTCACGATCATCGCGTTCGTCGCGCTGCTGCCGAAGGGCTTGATCGGGCTGCGCCGACGATGGACCGGAGCCTCCCATGGCTGACGTATCGGCCGCGCCGCGCGAGCCAGAAGGCGGCGCACTGCTGCGTGCGGTGGCGCTGGTGCGCCGCTTCGGCGGGCTGACCGCGGTGAGCGAGGTCTCGCTCGATCTGCGCGTCGGCGAAGTCCATGCGGTGATCGGCACGAACGGCGCCGGCAAGTCGACCTTGATCAACATGCTGTCGGGCGAGATCGCGGCGAGCAGCGGCACGATCGAACTCGACGGCCACGACATCGGCGCCTGGCCGCAACCGAAGCGCGCCCGCGCCGGCATCGGCCGCAGCTACCAGCGCACGACGATCTTCCCGAGCTTCAGCGTGCTGGAGAACTGCCGGCTCAGCGCGCAGGCCACGCAACCGCGTGCCTGGGCCGTCTGGCAGGCGGCGCAGCACTGCGCCCACAGCATGCAGGCCGCGCACGAAGCGCTCGAGGCCGCAGGCCTCGCCGGCGAAGCGAAGCGCCCGGCCGGCCTGCTCAGCCACGGCGGCCAGCGCCAGCTCGAGATCGCGATGTGCCTGGCGACACGACCGCGCGTGCTGCTGCTCGACGAGCCGCTCGCCGGCATGGGCGCCGAAGAGACCGAGCGCATGCTCGCGCTGCTCGGCGCGCTGAAGCGCAGCCACGCGGTGCTGCTGGTCGAGCACGACATGGACGCGGTGTTCCGCATCGCCGATCGCATCACGGTGATGGTCAACGGCGCGGTGATCGCGAGCGATGCGCCGCAGCGCATCCGCACCAATCCCGACGTGCAGGTCGCGTACCTCGGCGAGTCCCATTGAACGGCGCGGCGCCATGCTGAAGATCACCGACCTGCACACCTACTACGGCGACAGCCACACCCTGCGCGGCGTGGACCTCGAGCTGCCGGCCGGCACCGCGCTCGGCCTGCTCGGCCGCAACGGCATGGGCAAGACGACGCTGATCCGCGCGCTGATGGGCTATGTGCGTGTCGCCAAGGGCCAGGTGCAATGGCAGGGCCGCGCCATGACCAACGCCGCGCCCGAGCGCATGGCGCGGCTCGGCATCGGCTACGTGCCGGAGGGCCGCGGGATCTTCCCGAACCTGTCGGTGCGCGAGAACCTCGTGATGACCGCGCGCGCCGGCGTCGACGGCCGCACCGACTGGACCTGCGACCGCGTCCTCGCGACCTTCCCGCGCCTGACCGAGCGGCTCGATCACGGCGGCCAGCAGCTTTCCGGCGGCGAGCAGCAGATGCTGAGCATCGGCCGCGCGCTGATGACGAACCCGCAGCTGCTGATCCTCGACGAAGCGACCGAAGGCCTTGCGCCGCTGATCGTCGCGGAAATCTGGCGCGTGATCGGCGCGATCCGCGCGACCGGCATCAGCACCTTGATCGTCGACCGCAACTACCGTGCGGTGCTCGCGCACACCGACCGCGCGGTGGTGCTGGAAAAGGGCCTGATCGTGAAGGCCGGCGCCTCGGCCGAGCTCGCCGCAGACCACGACGCGCTCGCGCGCTATCTCGGCGTGTAAAGAACTCACCGTTCGGCGGGCGCTTGTAGACTGACGGCCCCACGACTGCCGCCGAAGGCCACGCGCATGATTCTCGAAATCGCCGACATCCGCATCCCGCCGGGCAAGCAGGCGGAGTTCGACGCCGCGATCCAGCGGGGGCTCGACTCCGTCATCTCGAAGGCGGCCGGCTTTCGCGGCTTCAAGGTCAACAAGGGCGTCGAATCGCCCGAGCGCTACATCCTGATGATCTATTGGGAGACGCTCGAGAACCACACGGTCGATTTCCGCCAGGGGCCGCTGTTCCCGCAGTGGCGCGCGATCGTCGGGCCGTTCTTCGCGGTGCCGCCGGTGGTCGAACACTTCACGCTGCTCGCGAAGTCCGCCTGAAGCGCGCGGCATGGGCTCGAAGCTGCCGCGGCTCGCCGCCGCGATGCTCGGCGTCGCGGCGGCATCGTTCGCGTGCGCTGCCGAGGCGCCGCTGAAGATCGCGCCGGTCGCGTTCAGCGAACGCACGCTGCCGAACGGTCTGCAGGTGATCGCGGTGCCGAGCAGCGCAAGCCCGACGGTCAGCGTGCAGGTCTGGTACCACGTCGGCTCGAAGGACGATCCCGCGGGCCGCTCCGGCTTCGCGCACCTGTTCGAGCACCTGATGTTCAAGGGCACCGCTCACCTCAAGAGCGAGCAGTTCGACCGCCTGACCGAAGACGTCGGCGGTTCGAACAACGCGTTCACGACCAACGACGTGACCGGCTACACCGACCTGGTGCCGTCGAACCACCTCGAGGTGCTGCTGTGGGCCGAGGCCGAGCGCATGTCGAACCTGAACGTCGTGCAGGCGAACTTCGTCTCGGAGCGCGCGGTCGTCGAGGAAGAGTACCGCGAGCGCGTCCTCGCATCGCCGTACGGCCGCTTCGCCAACGCGATCCCGACCGCCGCCTACCAGGCGCACCCGTACAAGCGCCCGAGCATCGGCAGCATCGACGACCTCGAGGCCGCGACGCTGGCCGACGTCGTCGCGTTCCACGCGGCCCACTACCGGCCCGACAACGCGACGCTGGTCGTCGCCGGCGACTTCGAGCCGAAGCAGCTCGACGCGTGGGTCGACCAGTACTTCGCCCGCGTGCCGCGGCCGGCAGCGCCGCTGCCTCGCGTCGACGCCGGCGAACCGGCGTGGCCCGCCGACCGCAGCGCGACCGTGACCGGCCCGAACGTGCCGCTGCCGGCCATCGCACTGGTCTGGCTTGCGCCGCCGGTGACAAGCGCCGATGCGCCGGCGCTGCAGGTCGCGGCGGCGTTGCTGAGCGGCGGCGAATCGTCGCGGCTGAACCAGTCGCTCGTCTACCGGCAACGCATCGCCAGCCAGGCCAGCTTCGATGCCGACTTGCGCGTCGGGCCCGGCTTGCTGACCGCGAGCGCGATCGCCGCCGGTGGCAAGCCACTCGCCGCGGTGCAGCAGGCGCTGCTGGCCGAAGTGCTGCGGCTGGCGCAGCAGCCGGTCGCTGCGGCCGAGCTCGCGAAGGTCAAGACGCAGATCGTCACCGGCGCGCTGCTGACGCGCCAGACGCCCGAGGGCCTGGCGTCGGCGGTCGCCGAAGCGGCCGTGCTGCAGGGCGGCGCCGGGCACGTCAACACCGATCTGGATGCGCTGCAGGCCGTCAGCGCCGCGGATGTGCAGCGCGTGCTGCAGCGCTACGTGGTCGGCGCGCACAAGCTGGCGCTGCAATACGTTCAGGAAGGCGCGGCGAAATGAGCGCGCTCCTGCCGCGAACCCTCTTGACACTCGCGCTGCTCGCCACCCTCTCGACCGGCGCCCGCGCGCAGACCTTCGACACGCCGCCGAAGCCCGGCGCGCCGCGCCCGCTGAGCATTGCTGCGCCGATCGAGCAGCGCCTGCCGAACGGGCTGCGCGTCGTGCTCGCCGAACGCCGCGGCGTGCAGCTGGTGACCGCGCAGCTGCTCGTGCTCTCGGGCAGCGAGGTCGATCCGGCCGGCCGCGCCGGCCTGGCCTCGATGACCGCCGGGCTGCTGACCAAGGGCACGCGCCGGCACAGCGCGACCCAGCTCGCGCAGGCCGCCGAATCGCTCGGCGGCGCGCTCGACAGCGGTGCCGGCTGGCATCAATCCGAGGTCGCGATCACCGTCACGGTCCCGAAGCTCGACGCCGCGCTCGCGCTCGTCAGCGAGGTCGTGCGCGAGCCCGCGTTCGCGCAGACGGAGCTTGACCGGCTGCGCACGCAGGCGCTCGACGATCTGAAGGTCGCGTACAGCCGGCCCGGCACGCTGGCCTCGCTCGCGTCGCAGCGGCTGCTGTTCGGCGTCGGCGCCTACGGCCATCCGTCCAGCGGCACGCCGGCATCGCTGACGCGCATCACCCGCGCCGATCTGGTCGCGCTGCACGCGGCGCGCTTTCGACCCGATCACGCGGTGCTGGTGCTCGCCGGCGACCTCGACGCGGCCGGCGCGCTGCGGCTCGCGCGCCGCCGCTTCGGCATGTGGCGGGCGCCGGCCGGTGCGGCGCCGGCGGCGGATGCGCTGCAGGCGAATGCGCCGCTGGCGCAGATCGCGGCGGCGATCGACATGCCGCAGTCCGGCCAGGCCGCGGTGGTCGTCGCGGCGCCATTGCCCCCGCTGGGCGCCGATCGCGCGACCGCCGAGGTGATGAACGCGGTGCTGGGCGGCGGTTTCTCGTCGCGGCTGAGCCAGGAGATCCGCATCCGGCGCGGCCTGAGCTATTCGGCCGCGAGCGGGATCGATGCGCGCCCGCTCGGCGGCTCGCTGCGTGCGGTCGTTCAGACCAAGAACGAATCGGCCGCCGAGGTCGTGACCCTGGTGCAGGCCGAGTTCGACCGGCTCGCCGCCGCCCCGGTCGCCGACGACGAGCTCGCCGCCCGCAAGGCCACTCTGATCGGCGACTTCAGCCGCAGCGTCGAGACCACCGCTGGGCTGGCCGGGGCGCTGAAGGCGCTGATCGTCGCCGGGCTGCCGTTGGACGAACTGCGCACGCGGATTCAGGCGCTGTCGGCGGTCAACCCGGCCGAGGTGCAGCGCTATGCGGCGACGAACCTGGGCGCCGCGGGCCGGCGTGTGGCCGTCGCGGGCGACGCGGCGAAGTTCGGCGATGCGCTGAAGACCGCGTCGCCGGGACTCGTGATCGTGCCGCCGGGCCGGCTCGATCTGGACCGCGGCCCCGGCCTGAGCGCACCGTGAACGCAGGCGGCGCGCGGCGCCGAAACACAATCCCCTGAACGATTCCGGTATTGGATTGCACGCGGAATCACGAATACTGGGACAATCGAGGGGTTGCCCGTGATTGCCCTCATGGCGCCACGGTCGTCCGCACTTCTTCTTTCAGGACCGCCAATGGCCACCCGTCGCCCTTCCCCGCCCGCCGCTTCCGACACCACGCAGAAGCTGCGCCAGACCCAGGCCGAGTACGTCGCCGCGCGCCCGGCCGGCGAGCCCGGCGTCAAGCCGATGATGTCGAGCTCGAAGATGTACGTCTGCCGCCGTTGCCAGGCCAACTTCAAGACCGGCGACGGCAAGCCCGATGCGCGCCTGCCGGGTCTGGGCAAGTGCAACAAGTGCCTCGCGGCCGCGACGGCCGCGCTCGCCGCCTGAACTGAAGTCATTCGCGCCGCGCTCCCGCGCGGTGCCTTCCCGATCGCCTCAGCAGATGAGCATCGGCGACTGCTTGCGGACCAGCTCGTGGGCCCGGCTCATCGCATACGCGAGCGCCGCGGCGGCCGTGGGCCAGCGATGGCCGCAGGCCAGGCCCTCGTCGCGCATGATCTCGCGCTGCTGCGCGTCGTGCACGACCAGCGCGGCAATGTAGCCGTCGCCGTGCGGCCCCTCGAGCGCGCCGGTATAGACGCGGTAATCACCGATTTTTCGTTCGTCGAAGTGCATTTGATCCGCTCCGGCCGGCATCCCTCGCCCGCCAACGCCTGCATCATCGGCAAGTTTGCTGCACTGCGATATCCACCGTAAGAGGGAAAAGGTCACATCGCGTTGTCAGACTCCAACAGCCACGCGGCGCGCGCCGCGGCGTAGATGCCGCTGGCCGGGTCGACCGCGCCGGCAATGCCGCAGACCGCCGATGCGTACTCGCCGGCGCGCTGCAAGGTCATCGGCAGCGGCCACCGGCGCAGCTCGCCGAGCACCAGCACCGAGGCGAACGCATCGCCGGCACCGACGGTGTCACGCACCTCGACCGCCGGAGCGCGACCTTCGAGCCAGCCAGCGCCGGCCGCGTCGAAGCAGGCCCAGCCGCGGGCGCCGCGCGTGATCGTCAGCCGCTGCAGCGCGAAGCGCGCGACCAGCGCCTCGACCGCGGTGCGCAGTGCCGGCTCGTCCCAGCCCAACGCGGGCTGGCCGGGCGCGACGAACCACGCGATCAGCTGCTCGAGCTCGTCGTCGTTGACCTTGACGAGCCGCGCGCGCGCCAGCGACGCCTCGGCCAGCGCGCGGTTGTCGGGGCCGTCGCGCAGGTTCAGGTCGAGAAACGGCAGCGCATCGCCGGCATCGAGTGCGGCCCGGATCGCGCCGCGCGACACCGCGCCGCGCTGCGCGAGCGTGCCGAAGTACGTGAGCGCCGGCGCGCTCCGCTGGACAGCTTCGACGGCGGCCGCGAGGTCGAGGTGATCCCAGGCCGAATCGGCGCCGATCTCGAAGCGGTGCTGCGCGCCTTGCATGTGGACCGTCACGGTGCCGGTGGCGTGCCGCAGGTCGCGCTGCAGGCCATGCGTGTCCATGCCGTAGCGCGCGAAGTCGGCGGCGATCGTGTCGCCCAGCGCATCGGTGCCGATGCGCGTGATCATCAGCGGCGAGGCGCCGAGCAGCGCGAGGTTGCGCGCGACATTGAACGGCGCGCCGCCGATCACGTCGCGATCCGGGAAGCGGTCGATCAGCGCCTCGCCGAGCACCGCGACGCGGCGATTCGGCTCATCCATGGACCGGCTTCGCGGAGGGCGATGTGCGATGCGCCTCGGTCGCGCGCACGCCGAAGCGCGCCTCGCCCTGGCGCCGGAATTCCTTTGGCGTCATGCCCTTGATCTCGAGGAAGCGGCGGTTGAAGTTCGCGACGTTGTTGAAGCCGCAGTCGTAGCAGACGTTGCTGATGTAGCGGTCGGTCTCCATCAGCAGCTGGCAGGCACGCGCGATGCGCAGCCGGTTCACGAAGTCGGTGAAGGTGTTGCCGGTCGCGCGCCGGAAGTAGCGCGAGAACTGGCTCTCGCTCATGCCGACGCGCTGGCTCAGTTCGCCCATCGAGAACGACTCGGTCGCGTGCTCGTTGATGTAGTCGACGATCGTGCTGATCTGCGCGAGCGAGTTGTCGTCGTCGAAACTCTGCAGCGGCATGCTCGAGAGCAGCCGGTAGTCGGTGCAGTCGGCGAGCTCGCCGAGGAACCCGAGGAACTCGCTGAAGCGCTTCACGCCGTGCAGGCTCTTGATGCGCTGCATGTGCTCGTTCGCGCGCTCGGCCAGGCCGAAGAACTCGATGCCCAGCCGCGCGCGCTCGAGCAGCGGCAGCACGTCGCGCAGGTCGGTGATCAGCTCCGACGCGCGCTTCAGCGGCTCGCCGGCGAACTGCAGCACGACATCGCGCTGCGCGACACCCTCGGGACCGACATCGGTCGAGATCCAGTTGTGCGGCAGACGCGGGCCGGTCAGCACCAGGTGGCCGGGCTCGAAGTGGCCGATGTAGTCGCCGACGAAGACCTTCCCGCGCGTCTGCAGGATCAGGTGCAGTTCGTACTCCTCGTGGTAGTGCCAGCGCACCAGCGGGTTCGGGAAGCCGTGCTCGAGACAGCGCACGTACCCGTAGCTGCCCGCGGGCTCGTAGCCGAGCGTCGGATCGCGAACGAAGTCGTGCTCCAGCTCCGGGGTCCTTGCGCGCTTCAAACTCATGACGGGTATTGTCCGGCTTGTCGGTTTCAGCCGCCCGGCCGCAGCCCTTCGGCCTTCGCGAACGCTGCGTCGAATTGCTGCGACTTGAGTCGTTCAGACATCGGTGTGCTCTCGGACGAATTGCAGGACCTCGAGATGCGCCGCTCTCAAGGCCGCGACGAGGCGTGCGTCACCGGCCAGCGGTCCCCAGAGAACGGACACGCGCGCGAACGCGCCGAGCGGGTCGGCGCTCGCGAAGATCGCATGCGCGCTTGCCGCGTCCATGCCCTGATCCTGGTAGGCGAACGGCAGCTCGCCGCGGTGCCAGCGGCCGAGGAACTCGAAGAACAACGCCGGCAGCTTGGCGGTCGATGCGATCGATGCGCCGCGCGCCAGGCATTCGCGAAATGTCGGCCACAGGAAGCCGGGGATCTTCGCGAAGCCGTCGGCGGCGACGCGCTGGTTCGTGTCGAGCAGGTGCGGATTGCTGAAGCGATCGATCACGACATCGCGGTATGCAGCGAGGTCGAGCGGGTATGGGCTGGTCTCGGCCTGCAGCGACGGGATCACGTCGTCGGTCACGTAGTCGTAGGCCATCTTGCGGATCAACGGATGCGCGACGCCTTCGTGGATGTGGTTCAGCCCGATCAGCGTGCCGGCCCACGCGAAGCAGCTGTGGCTCGCGTTGAGGATGCGGATCTTCGCTTCCTCGAACGGCAGCACCGAGTCGACCATTTGCGCGCCGACCTTCTCCCACGCCGGGCGGCCGTTGATGAAGTGGTCTTCGATGACCCACTGGATGAACTTCTCGCCCATCACCGGCGCGCCGTCATCGAAGCCGGTTGCCGCCTTCACGCGCACGGCCACCTCGGGCAGCGGCCGCGGCGTGATGCGATCGACCATGTCGTTCGGCGTGCTGGTGCTGGTCGCCAGCCATGCGAGCAGCGCGGCGTCGCCCCGGCGCGCCAGGAAGTCTCTGAAGCCGTGCCCGAAGCGCTCGCCGTTGCTGCGCAGGTTGTCGCAGTTCAGCAGCGTGACCGGCCCGCTGCCGCGGTGTCTGCGCTCGTTCAGGATCGCCGCGAGCGCGCCGTAGATCGTGCTGCGCGTCGTGCCGGCGAGATCGGACGCGAGCTCGGCGTAGCTCGTCTCGAGCCGATTCTCGCTGTCGAGGTAGTAGCCGGCCTCGGTGACGGTGAACGAGATGATGCGCGTGTCAGGGTCGGCGCCGACCTCGATCAGCCCGGCCAGCGACGGCTCGTACGGAATGATGCGCCGGATCGACGTGATGCGCTCGTAGTGGCGCTCGCCGGCCGGCGACACGGTCTCGAGCGTGTACGCCCCGCCCTGCGCTTGCAGCGCGGCGATCGTGTCGGCCATGTCGGCACGCAGGTTGCCGCCGGCCAGCACCCAGCCGGTCTCGCCCTGCTCGATCAGCCGGTGCAGGTAGACAGCCTGGTGCGCGCGGTGGAACGAGCCGAGCCCCAGATGAAGAATGATGAACGGCTTGGGCATGATTTCAGGCGGCTTGCTTCATCTCGCGGATCGCGCGCCCCTGCTGGTCGAAGAACAGCAGCGCGTTCGGATCGATCTCGATGCCGACCGCGTCACCGAGCTTCAGCGTCGTGCGATCGCTCTGGCGCGAGACGAGCGGCACGTTCGCGCCGACGCGCGTGTGGATCAGGGTGTCCGAGCCGAGCGACTCGACCAGCTCGACCTTGCCGGCGATGCCCTGACCCGCCGCGGCGACGCGGACGAATTCGGGCCGCACGCCGACCGAGCCGTCGGACGGCAGGCGCGCGCCGGCGATGCGCGTCAGCTCCGGCAGCGCCGCGGCCGCGAGCACATTCATCTGCGGCGTGCCGATGAACTGCGCGACGAACTGGTTCGCCGGCCGGTCGTAGAGCTCGAGCGGCGCGCCGACCTGCTCGATCAGTCCGTCGCGCAGCACGACGACGCGATCGGCCAGCGTCATCGCCTCGATCTGGTCGTGCGTCACGTAGATCGTCGTCGCGCCGAGGTCGCGGTGCAGGTTCGCGATCTCGACGCGTGTCTGCCCGCGCAGCGCCGCATCGAGGTTCGACAGCGGCTCGTCGAACAGGAACACCTTCGGCGCGCGCACGATCGCGCGGCCGATCGCGACCCGCTGGCGCTGGCCGCCCGACAGCTCCTTCGGCGTGCGCTGCAGGTAGGCCGTCAGGTTCAGAATCTTCGCGGCCCGCTCGACCTTCTCCTTGCGCACGTTGACATCGACCTTCGCCAGCTTGAGCGCGAACGACATGTTGTCGAACACCGTCATGTGCGGGTACAGCGCGTAGGACTGGAACACCATCGCGAGATCGCGCTTCGACGACGGCACCTCGGTGATGTCGCGGCCGTCGAGGTGCAGCGAGCCCGAGGTCGTCGACTCCAGCCCGGCGATCAGCCGCAGCAGCGTCGACTTGCCGCAGCCCGACGGGCCGACGAAGACGATGAACTCGCCGCGGTTGATCTGCAGGTCGATGCCCTTGATGGTGCGCACCGGCCCGAATTCCTTGACGATGTTCTTGAGTTCGAGGAAAGCCATGATCGAGTTCCTTATTTCACCGCGCCGAAGGTCAGGCCCTGGACGAGTTGCTTTTGTGAGAACCAGCCGAAGACGATGATCGGCGCGATCGCGAGCAGCGAGGCGGCCGACAACTTGGCCCAGAACAGGCCTTCGGGGCTGGAGTACTGCGCGATCAGCGCGGCCAGCGTGCCGGCGTTCGCCGACGTCAGGTTCAGCGACCAGAACGCCTCGTTCCACGCCAGCACCAGGCACAGCAGGCCGGTCGACGCGATGCCGCCCATCGTCAGCGGCAGGATCGCGTGGCGGAATTCGTCCCACACGGTCGCGCCGTCGAGCCGCACGGCCTCGAGGATGTCGTTCGGCACCTCCTTGAAGGCGCTGTACAGCATCCAGACCATGATCGGCAGGTTCGACAACGTGAACACGATGATCAGCGCCGGCAGCGAATCGAGCATGCCGGTGGTCTGCGCCATCACGTAGACCGGCACCAGCGCGCCGACCGCCGGCATCATCTTCGTCGACAGCATCCACATCAGGATGTCGCGCGTTCGCTTCGTGCGGAAGAACGCCATCGAGTACGCGGCGGGTGCGGCGATCAGCAGACCGAGCACGGTCGAGACGACGCTGGTGATCAGCGAGTTGCGCGCGTAGTGCAGGTAGTCGCTGCGCGCCTGCACCTCGACGAAGCTCGACAGCGTCGGCGTGAAGAACAGGTTCGCCGCGATCGCCTGGCCCTCGGTCTTGAAGGCGGTGATGCCGAGCCAGAACAGCGGGAAGAACAGCAGCAGCGCGATGCCCCACGCGGCGATCGTGCGCACGAGCGGGAAGGCGGGCTTCTTGGCCCGGGCGTGCCCGGCCTCGGGCGTGCGGGCACTGGCGTTGGCCAGGGCAGTCGATTCGTTGTTCATGGCATCAGTCCAGGTTCTTGCCGACCATGCGGATCAGGAACACCGCCGCGATGTTGGCGAGGACGACCGCGAACAGCGCGCCGGCCGAGGCCACGCCGACATCGAAGCTCATCAGCGCCTGCTTGTAGATCAGGAACGCGAGGTTGGTGCTCTCGTTGCCGGGGCCGCCGCTGGTGGTCGTGAAGATCTCGGCGAACACGCTCATCAGGAAGATCATCTCGATCATCACGACGACCGCGATCGAGCGGCCCAGGTGCGGCAGCGTCAGGTACCAGAACTGGTGCAGCTGGTTGGCGCCATCCATGCGCGCCGCTTCCATCTGCTCGCGGTCGAGCGACTGCAGCGAGGTGATGAAGATCAGGCACGCGAACGGCAGCCACTGCCAGCTCAGGATGATGATCACCGACAGCAGCGGGAAGTCGGTCATCCAGTCGATCGGCGTCGCACCGAAGAAGAGCCACACCTTGCCGAGCACCCCGTAGATGGGGTTCATCATCATGTGCTTCCACAGCAGCGCATTGACCGTGGGCATCACGAAGAACGGCGAGATCAGCAGCACGCGCACGATGCCCTGGCCCGGGAACGGCTCGTTGACCAGCAGCGCCAGGCCGACACCCATCACGACCGTGATCACGATGACCCAGCCGAGCAGTTCGAGCGTCTGCAGCACCGAGGGCCAGAAGTCGGGGTCGGTGATGAAGTACTGGAAGTTCTCCAGGCCGACGAAGCCGTGCTCGCCGGGCTGGTTCAGGTTGTAGTGGATGAACGCGAAGTAGATCGTCATCACCAGCGGAACGATCATCCACGCGAACAGCGTGACGACCGCCGGCGCCATCAATGCGCGGGGCAGGAATCTGGACATGGTGTGGGCCTCCGTGACTTCCCAGGGGTGCGAGCGAGGGCGGGCCGAGCGCCGGGCCGCCCCAAGCCGGCCCGCATCCCCCAGGGGGATCGGTCGATGTACCCATCGACCGAGGGGCTGTCATCTACTTCTTGTAGTAGCCGCCCTTGGTCATCTCGCGCTCGGCCGCGGTCTGCGAGGTCTTCAGCGCCGCATCGACCGTGACCTTGCCCGACAGCGCCGCGCTCATCTGCTGGCCGACCGCGATGCCGATCGCCTGGAACTCGGGGATCGCCGCGTACTGCACGCCGACATACGGCGACTTCGGCAAGGTGCTGTCGTTCGGGTTCGCGCTGTCGATCGCCTTCTTCTCCTCGGCGGCGAACTTCGCGACCTTCTGGAACTCCGGGTTCGCGTAGGTCGACTTGCGCGTGCCGGTGGGCACCGCGTGCCAGCCGTCGGCCTTCGCGATCAGGTTGATGTAGTCCTTCGAGGTCGCCCAGGTGATGAACTTCTGCGCCGCGTCGGGGTTCTTCGACGACGCCGGGATCGCGAGATTCCACGACCACAGCCAGTTCGCGCCCTTCGGCGTGACGGCGACCGGCGCCTGCGTGAACGCGACCTTGTCGGCGACCTTCGACTGCTTCGGATCGCTGATGAACGAGGCGGCGATCGTCGCGTCGATCCACACGCCGCACTTGCCCTCGTTAAACAGCGCGAGGTTCTCGTTGAAGCTGTTCGCCGACGCGCCGGGCGGGCCGTATTTCTTCATCAGGTCGACATACATCGCGATCGCGTCGTGCCAGGGCTTGGAGTCGATCTGCGGCTTCCAGGACATGTCGAACCACTGGCCGCCGTTGGTGTTGACCAGCGTCGTCAGGAACGCCATGTTGTCGCCCCAGCCCGGCTTGCCGCGCAGGCACAGGCCGTACACGCCGTTCGCGGGGTCATGGATCTTGGCAACGATGTCGGACATCTGCGCCCAGGTCGGGTTCGCCGGCATCGTCAGGCCTTTCGCCTTGACGAGGTCGGCGCGGTACATCGTCATCGAGCTCTCGCCGTAGAACGGGGCCGCGTAGAGCTTGCCGCCCTGCGACAGGCCGCTGCGGATCGCCGGCAGCAGGTCGTCGACATCGTAGGCGGCGTCGGTCTTGATCTCGGTCAGCCAGCCCTTCTTGCTCCAGATCGGCGCCTCGTACAGGCCGATCGTCATCACGTCGAACTGGCCGCCCTTGGTCGCGATGTCGGTCGTGACGCGCTGGCGCAGCACGCCTTCCTCGAGCGTGACCCACTTCAGCGTGATGCCGGGGTTGGCGGTCTCGAAGTCCTTCGTGTGCTTCTGCATCTCGATCATGTGGCCGTTGTTGACGGTCGCGATCACGAGGTCCGTCGCGTGGGCGGACGCGGCAGCGAGCACGCTGAGCCCACAGGCGAAGGCGGTCTTGAGTTTCATTGGTTTGTCTCCTGTCGTTCGAAAAACGTGCGGCACGTGCAGCGCACCGGCAGGCAGAAGATAGGCGTATCGAGTTGCCGGATTCGGTACCGGTGACCCGACTACAGATACTTTATTGCGCCGACCGCCTGGGGGTTTCCTGGATTCGTGGGTCAGCGCACCAGTGCGCGCCCGCGGGCGATCGGTAACACGCTGCCGCCTTCATGGCGGCAGCCGTGCAAAGGCGCTCAGCGGCCCTTGCGACGTGCGCTCAGGACGGCGCACCGGCGGTCTCCAGCAGCCCCACGCGATCTAGAGTGAGCAGCGGCTCACGACAGCGCCCACCCGCTCGCGTAAAGGGCACAGGCCAGAGCCACGCCGCGAAACGGCACGCTGAAGAAGTAGCGTCGGGCCAGCGCGAGGTAGGCCAGCAGCACGGCCATGCCCAGCGCCAACAGGAACAGCGAGCCGCCCAGCACATCGGACCGCCACAGCGCCAGGTACCCATACACCAGTGCGAACGCGATGATGCCCAGGCTGTGGCTGGCATTGAAGCCCTTCGTGGCGCGCCAGACGGTGGTTTGGCGCGTGATGACCGGGTTCGCCCGCTCCATCGCTTCGCGCACGGCGGGGTCCCGCGGATCGAGCTTGTTGCCGCGATAGGTGTAGAGCAGGTGAATACAGCCCAGCGCGCCCAGGACGGCAGCGCTGGCGGCAATGAGGATGTGAGCAGCGTTCATAGGATGGCACCGGGGAGGGTCGAAGCGATCTTTACATGCGAAAGATTCTGCATTCTTGAGCCGCATCCTTCTCGTGTCAAGATCTCACCATGACAGCATCGGCAAAGACCTCGAAGCCCGCCCGACCCCCCGCGCGGGGTGACAAGACGAAGGCCCGCCCCTACCACCACGGCAACCTGCGCGCCAGCCTGCTCGAAGCGGCCGACGCCGTGCTGGCCGAGCGCGGCGCGCACGGACTCACTCTGCGCGATGTGGCCAGGGCGGCCGGGGTTTCGCACGGCGCGCCCTACCACCACTACGCGAGCCTGAACGAGCTGCTCGCCGCCGTTGCCGAGCGCGGCTTCGTGATCCTGGGCGACGCGATGGCGGAAGCGGTCGCCGTACCTGACACGCGCGAACGGCTGCTGCGCGTGGCGCAGGCCTACGTCGAGTGCGCGCGTGCGCACCCTGAGCGGTTTCGGCTGATGTTCGGCCCGCTGCTGGCCAGCAAGGCCGAACACCCAGCGCTGAAGGACGCGGCCCAACGCGCTTTCGGCTTCGTGCTGGCCGCCGCCAACGCCCACGACAAGAAGCATGGCGCCAGCTTGGCCCTGGCCGGCTGGAGCCTCGCGCACGGCCTCAGCCATCTGCTGATCGACGGCGCCTTCGAGGGCCTGCCGATGAAGACGCAGAACCCTGACACGCTTGCTCGCAAGCTCAGCGAGCGAGTGTTCGGATAGTCCTGGGCCGAAGGCGGCGTGGCTACAGCGAAGCGTGCTGAGCGTCTGCCACCACGTAGCGTGCAAAGAGAAAATCGCGAATCGTCGACACGCGTTCACCGGACCACCCGAGCACGACGAAGTAGTCCGGCCGCTCATCGGAACGCTCGTGTTGTTGAATGAGCACGGCCGGTCGGCCTTCGACCAGGCCTGGCCACGCCCGCCAACCCTGCGTCTGCCCGTACCGCCCGAAGTACTCGCCAACGGCGGCCCCCTGCAGCTGCAGGCGATTTACCAGGTCCAGCCGCACGTCGGCAGCCAGCATCGTGCGAAGCGCGTCGAAGTCGCGTGCGTTGAACAAGTCGACATACCTTCGCAGCAGTCGTTGTTCGGCGGTCGACAACGCAGCGTGCTTGCCCGCCCCCGCCGTTTGCCTGGCCAACGCGCGCAAGCGGCTGCGTCCGCGCTGCAGGATCGACTTCACCGCCGGCACCGTGGTGCCGAGAATATCGCCGACCTCCTCGGCGGAATACTCCAACACGTCGAAGAGAATGACCACGCTTCGCTGCGATGCAGGCATTCGCATGAAGGTCGGCAACGTTGCGGCTGCCGCCTCGCGCCGCGCCTGTTCGTCGACGGGATGAACGATCAAGTCCACATCGTCCTCACTGTGCGTATCGGCACGGCGTGCTCGACGTCTCAGAAAGTCGAGCGCCAGGTTATGAGCGATCCGGAACAGCCAGCCCTCGGGGTTCTCGATCGGCCTGTCCGGCGAGCCGGATTCCAGCGCGCGCAACAAGGCCTCCTGCACGATGTCCTCGCCATCGAGTGCCGAGCCCACCATCCGGGTGCAATAGCGGTGCAACCTGGGGCGCAGCCGGTCAACATCGATCGCCGACAACGGCTGCGAATCAGGTGGGGGCAACTGAGTCATTCGGCTGAGGCTCAAATGAACCGCCGCGAGGCGGCAAGGCGGCAAAGCGGCGACAAGAGCGGCTCACGCAACAACGGTGGACGTGACATCGCACGTCATCGCTTCCATCTGCGCGATCACCTTGATGCGTTCGAAGTATGCCGGCATCTCGGGACGCAGCCGCATCGCCGCAATCCCATCGGCGGTGCGCCATTGGCCGTAAATCACAACGCGGCGGCCGTCGCGCGAGACATGCAACGAAGACGAGACGAAGCCAGGGACCTTGGAAATCCAGGCATCAGTGCCTTCCTTCAATAGCGCGACAAGCCGGTCGCGGTCTTCCGCAGCGACACTGAAGACATTGATCAGCGTGGTGAGTTTGGCATCGGCGTTGATGGTGGGTGTCATGGCGTTGGGCTTCGGTTGGGAGAGTGAGGTCGCATTGCATAGACGTCGGACAACGGTCAAACGAATCGGTCCGAGCGCGACTGGCGGCGCGGTTGGTCCGGAATATGCGATCGACACGCGCCTTATCCCGAAGGAAGTTCCATCGTGACTCGTCCCCAGGCAGCACCGACGGTGCAGATCGACAACGAACGCGTCAAGGTGACCGAGTGGCGCTTCGCGCCCGGCGCCGAGACCGGCTGGCACCGCCACGGCATGGACTATGTTGTCGTGCCGATGACGACCGGCACCCTGCTGCTCGAAACGCCCACGGGCGAGATCCGCAGCCCGCTGACTGCCGGCCTGTCGTACACGCGATTGACCGGCGTGGAGCACAACGTCATCAACGCGAACGAGCACGAGTTCGTGTTCGTCGAGATCGAGCTGAAATGAAGCGCGACGCGCTCACGCCGCCGTCAGCACCTCGTCCAGCGTGTCGACCAGCAGGTCGGCGTTGGCTCGCGAGAACACCAGCGGCGGCCGGATCTTCAGCGTGTTGGCATGCTCGCCGGTGGCGCCGAGCAGCACGCCGCGCTCGCGCAGCGCGTTGACCACGCGCGCGGTCTCGGCGCTGGCCGGCGCCTGCGTCGCGCGGTCGCTGACGAGCTCGACGCCGATGAACAGGCCCGCGCCGCGCACGTCGCCGACCAGCGGGTGGCGCGTCGCGAGCTCGACGAGCCGGGCGCGCAGGTGGCGCCCGACACGCTGCGCGTTGGCCACCAGGTCTTCGCGTTCGATCACGTCCAGCACCGCGATGCCCGCGGCCATCGCGACCGGGTTGCCGCCGAAGGTGTTGAAGTAGCGGCACTCGCGGCCGAACGCGGCCAGCACCTCGGGGCGCGCGGCCAGTCCCGCGAGCGGGTGGCCGGCGCCGAGCGGTTTGCCCATCGCCACGATGTCGGGCTCGACGCCGTGGCGCTGGAAGCCCCACAGCGCGTCACCGGTGCGGCCCAGCCCGGCCTGCACCTCGTCGGCGATGAACACGCCGCCGGCCTCGCGGATGGCGGCCACCGCCTCGGCGAGAAAGCCCGGCGGGTCGGTGAAGATGCCGTCGCTCGAGAACACCGTGTCGACCATCAGCGCGGCCGGCCGGATGCCTTGCGCCTTCAGATCGGCGATGGCCTCGCGCACGCCGCGTGCGAACGCGGCGCCGAGGCCCTCGGGCGCGCTGCGGTAGCTGTCGGGCGCCGGCACCGTGCGCACCGTCGCGCCGAGCTGCACGAACTTGCCGAGCGACGGCGAGGCCTGCGCGATCGACGCGGTCACGCCGTGGTACGCGAAGCGCGTGACGATCAGGCCCTCGGCCTTCGTGTGCGCCCGGGCGATGCGCAGCGCCAGGTCGTTGGCCTCGCTGCCGGTGCAGGTGAACATCGCATGCCCGAGCGCGGGCGCCAGCGTCGCGAGCAGGCGCTCGGCGTAGTCGAGCACGCCCTCGTGCAGGTAGCGCGTGTGCGTGTTGAGCACGCCGGCCTGGCGCGCGATCGCGGCGACGACCTGCGGGTGGCAATGGCCGACCGACGCGACGTTGTTGTAGGCATCGAGATAGCGCCTGCCGTCGGCGTCGAAGAGCCAGACCCCCTCGCCGCGCACCGGGTGCAGCGGCGTCTCGTAGAACAGGCGGTAGGCCGGGCCGAGCAGCTTCGCGCGGCGTGCCAGCAGCGCCTGCGTGTCCGTGGAAATGGGCAGCATGTCGGTCACCTCAGTCCAGCCCGCAGGCGCGCCGCAGCGCGCGGGTCGCCGCCTCGACGCCGAGCTGTTCGCAGGCCGCCAGGCGCGCCCACGACAGCGGATTGTTGCGCAGCACGTAGGCCGCGTTGTCGGGCTGGCGCGCCGCGCGCCAGCCGCTGATCGCGACCACCATCACCAGGCGCGCCGTCATCAGCGTGAACAGCACGTCGATCTCGGCGCGCTGCAGCGGCAGCACCGCGTGGTAGGCCGCGACGAAGGGCACGATGTCGGCGAGCGGATCGCCATCGGCGCCGAGCTGGTACGCGGCAGCAACCGCGAGCTCGTCGATCAGCGGCGCATGCACCATGTCGCCGAAATCGAGGATCGCGGCGATGCGGTCGGTGTCGGCCGGGTCGACCAGCACGTTGTAGATGTTCAGGTCGTTGTGGATCGGCTGGCGGCGCAGGCCGGGCAGCACCGGCTTGGCGATGCGGTCGAAGCGGTCGAGCGCGCGTTCGGCCAGGCCGCGGCGCGCCGGGTCGCCGATGTGCACGAGCAGCTCGCGCACCGCGTCGGCACGCTGGATGTCCCACGGCAGATCGAGCGCGGCGGCGGGGTGCGTGAAGTCGCACAGCGCGAGGTCGAGCCGCGCCAGCGTGCGGGCGAGGTTCTCGCGCTGCAGCGTGCCGCGCGGCGCGTCCGGCATCGGCAGGCCGGGCAGGTAGCTGAACAGGCGCACGACGCGCGGCAGACCGTCGCCGGGCTCGGCCACGAACGACGGCGCGTCGTTCAAGGCCGGCACGATGCGCTGCACCGGCAGGCCGGGGTCGACCGCGGCGAGGTGCAGCAGCGCGCGGGTCTGGAAGTCCGCCACCAGCGCCGACTCGGCCGGGTGCGAGAGCTTCAGCATGTAGCGCGCGCCGTCGGCGGCCGATTGCAGCCGGTAGTTGCGATCGCGCTCGCCGGTCAGCGCGACGATCTCGCCGCGCAGGCCGTAGCGCTCTTGCGCCAGCGCGCGGACCCACTCGATGTCGAGCGCCGGCGAGCCGTCGCTCAGCACCTGGGCATCGAACGCGGCGCTCGCGGTCGCGGCCGTCATGCGGCGCCGGCGAACCCGCGCAGTGCGCTCGCGAGATTCGGGCCCAGGTCGTCGGACAGGTAGCCGCCCTCCTGCACCAGCACGGTCGGCAGGCCCAGACGCGCGATCTCGGCCATCAGCAGCGCGAAGCCGGGCGTGGTGATCTTCATGCCCCGGTACGGATCGCGCTCGTGCGCGTCCAGCCCGAGCGCGACCACGAGCGCGCCGGGCGCGTAGGCGCGGATGCTCGCGCAGGCATCGCGCAGCGCCGGCAGGTAGCCGTCGAAGTCGGTGCCGAGTGCGAGCGGTTGGTTGATGTTGTAGCCCAGGCCCTCGCCCTCGCCGCGCTCGTGCGCGTGGCCGGTGAAGAAGGGCGTGAAGTGGCGCGGGTCACCGTGCAGCGAGATCGTCAGCACGTCGGCGCGGCGATAGAAGATGCCCTGCGTGCCATTGCCATGGTGCACATCGATGTCGAGGATCGCGACGCGCGCATACACGCCACGCAGATGCTGCGCCGCGATCGCGACATTGTTCAGGTAGCAGAAGCCGTTCGCGCGATCGGCATATGCGTGGTGGCCCGGCGGCCGGCACAGCGCGTAGGCCGCGCGCTCGCCATCGAGCACCAGCTGCGCGGCATGCGTGGCCAGGTGCGCCGACGCGGTGGCCGCCGCCCAGGTGTGCGCGCCGATCGAGCACGCGTTGTCGCCCATGTGGAAGCCGGCCTGGCCGACGACGCTCTCGGGGTAGCTGCAAGGCTGGCCCGGGAACGGGTGGATGTTGGGCATCACCTCGTCGGACGGGTCGTCCAGCAGCTGCCAGCGCGCGTGCGCGGTCTCCAGAAAGCGCAGGTACTCGGGCGTGTGGATGGCCGCGCGCGGGCCGGCGCCGTAGTCGGGCGCGGCGACGACCTCGTGACCGTCTTCCTGGGCAGCCGCGAGCAGGCGCAGCGCGCGCTCCGGCTGCTCGTTGCTGCGCTTGAGCTTGCCGCGCACCATGAAGCGCTGCGGATCGTGGTTCCGGTGCGCGTCGCTGTAGACGACCTTCATCGCACAGGCTCCTTGGCCAGCCGGGGGCGTTTGGAAGCAGGCGGCGTCTTTGCTGTGCCATGCTGCTCGACGAACAGCGCGCGCACGTGCTTCCACGCGTCGTCGAGGTGCACGTGCATCGCGGCGCGCGCCGCCGCGGGGTCGCGGCTCACGAGCGCGTCGACGATCGGCTGGTGCGTCAGCGCCATCGCGACCGGGTCGCGCGAGAAGGCGTCGAACAGCGCGATGATCATGCGCATCTCGGTCTGGATGTTCGAGAAGATGCGGTGCAGATGCGCGTTGCCCGAGAGCTCGCAGATCAGCGTGTGGAACGCGAGATCGGTCGCGATGCGGTGGTGCTGCGGATGCGTGGTCGCCTCGCGCACCATCTGCTGCACCAGTTCCTGCAGGCGCGCCAGGCCGGCATCGTCGGCGCGCCGGCAGGCGAGCTCGATCGAGGTCATCTCGAGGCTGGTGCGCACCTCGAACAGGTCGTCGATCTCGCGGACCGTGATCGTGCGCACCGCGAAGCCGTGCCGCGGGCGCGCGACCAGCACGCCCTGGCGTTCGAGCCGGCGCGCCGCCTCGCGCACCGGCGCGCGGCTGACGCCCATGCGGCGTGCGATGTCGGCCTCGAAGACGCGCGCGCCGGGCGCCAGCCGGCCCTCGACGATCGCGCGCGTCAGCTGCGCCTCGACCAGCCCGACCAGGTCGGGCGCCTCGACGGATTCGAAGTCGGCGGTGTCGACGGTGGGAACGGTGCTCATCGGGTTTGTCTCGTCGTGTCGGCGCTGGGCGCTCGGTTCTCGATCATCGCGCCGTCGGATCGGGTCAATAGCCGCGATCCAGGTCGACCTGGTGCAGCGGCCTGCCGCCTTGCTGCAGCGTCGCGAGGTTGGCCAGCGTCTGCTGCGCGATCACCATGCGGTCGGTGCGGGTCGCGATGTGCGGCGTCACGAGGATGCGCGGGTCGCCCCAGAACGGATGCTCGGGCGGCAGCGGCTCCTGCGAGAACGCATCGAGTGTCGCGGCCGCGAGCTGGCCGCTGGCCAGCGCGGCGAGCAGGTCGGCTTCGACGAGGTGATCGCCGCGACCGACGTTGATCAGGTGCGCGCCGCGCGGCAGCTTCGCGAACAGCGCGGCATCCAGGAAGCCGCGTGTCTGCGGCGTCAGCGGCAGCAGGCACACCAGCGTGTCGCAACCGGCGAGGAACGCGTCGAGCTGCGCGCCGCCGTGGAAGCCGGCCACGCCGTCGGGCAGCTCGGCCTTGGCGCTGCGGCTCCAGCCGCGCACGTCGTAGCCGATCGTCGCCAGCGCCGTCGCGCAGGCCATGCCGAGGTGGCCGAGGCCGGCGATGCCGACGCGGTGCCGGCGCGGCGAGGCGAAGGGCTGCTCTGCCCAGCTTGACGCGGCCGAACTGGCGAGATAGCCCGTCATGCCGCGCTGCTGCTGCACCACCGCCCAGCAGACATACGCCTTCATGCCGGCGGCCATCGTCGTGTCGACGACGCGGCACAGCGGCAGCGCGCGCGGCAGCGTCGGGTCGGCGACGACGTGGTCGACGCCCGCGGCCAGCGACTGCACCAGCCGCAGCCGCGGCAGCTGCGCGAGCACGCCGTGCGGCGGGAACCAGCAGACCGCCGCGTCGATCTCGTCGAGCCGACCGAGGTCGGCGCCGAGACGCAGGTCGATCTCGGGGCAGGCCTGCCGGAAGGCCGCGGCCAGGTACTGCATGTCGAGCACCGCGCTGAGCAGGGCCACGCACGGCGCGCCCATCAGGCCACCGCCATCGTCATCGGCTGCGGCGCCGCGGCGAGCCGCGGCGCCGCTTTGATCAGCTTGCGCGTGTAGGCATGCTGCGGGTCGCTCAGCACCTGCTGCGTCGCGCCGTATTCGACGACCTCGCCGCGCTGCATCACCGCGATGTGGTCGCACATCTGGCCGGCGACGCGCAGGTCGTGCGTGATGAAGACCATCGCGAGCTGGAACCGCTCGCGCACCTGCGCGAACAGCTCGAGCACCTGCGCCTGCACCGACACGTCGAGCGCCGAGACCGGCTCGTCGGCGACCAGCAGTTCGGGCTGCATCGCGAGCGCGCGGGCGATGCCGATGCGCTGCCGCTGGCCGCCCGAGAACTCGTGCGGATAGCGCTGCGCCGCATCGGCGCCGAGACCGACGAGCCCGAGCAGTTCGACCGCGCGGGCCATCGCCTCGGCCTGGCCCAGGCCCTGCGCGATCGGCCCGCCGGCGATCGCGGCGCCGATGCGATGGCGCGGGTTCAGCGACGCGTACGGGTCCTGGAACACCATCTGGATCTTGCCCGCCGCCTCGCGCCGGAAGCCTGCGCCGGGCGACAGGTGACGGCCCTTGAACAGGATGCGTCCGCTGTCGAACGGCGCCAGGCCGACCAGGCAGCGGCCGACGCTGGACTTGCCCGAGCCCGACTCGCCGACCAGCCCGAGCGTCTCGCCGCGCCTCAGCTCGAAGCTGATGTCCTTCGCGGCCTGCACCGTGCGGCCGCGCCTGAACAGGCCGTTGCCCGAGCGGTAGGTCTTGCACAGGTCCTGCACCTGCAGCACGCGGGCGACCTCGTCGGTCGGCGTGGCGCGCTGCGCCTGCCCATCGGGAATCGCGGCAATCAGCTTGCGGGTGTACGGGTGCTGCGGCGCGTCGAGCACATCGCGCACGGCGCCGGCCTCGACGACCTGGCCGGTCTGCATCACCACCACCTGGTCGGCGATCTCGGAGACGACGCCGAAGTCGTGCGTGATGAACAGCACCGCGGTGCCGCGGCGCCGTTGCAGCTCGCGAATCAGCGTGAGGATCTGCGCCTGCGTCGTCACGTCGAGCGCAGTCGTCGGCTCGTCGCAGATCAGCAGCACCGGCTCGAGCACCAGCGCGCACGCGATCATCACGCGCTGGCGCTGGCCGCCCGAGAGGCGGAACGGGTAGCTGTCGATGGTCAGCTCGGGGTCGGGCAGGCCGACATCGGCGAGCGCCGCGAGGATACGCTGGCGCTTCTCGGCCGCGGGCACGTTCACGTGCGCGTCGAACACCTCGCCGATCTGCTCGCCGATGCGCATCACCGGGTTCAGCGCCGTCATCGGCTCCTGGAACACCATGCCGATGCGGCGCCCGCGCAGCTCGCGCATCTGCGGCTCGGTCAGCGTCAGCAGGTCGACACCCTCGAACAGAATCTTGCCGGCGACCGGCGCGACCTGCGGGCGCGGCAGCAGGCCCATCACCGCGTTCGCGATCATCGACTTGCCCGAACCGGATTCGCCGACGACGCACAGCGTCTGGCCCGGCAGCACCGACAGCGACGCGCGTTCGACCGCGAGCGCGCGATCGGCGCCGGCCGGCAGCGAGATGCTCAGCGCGACGATGTCGAGCACCGGCCGCACCGGCGGCACGGAATCGGGGGCGCCGCTCATTTCGTCCTCCCGTCAAGCCGCGTGTTCAGGCCGTCGCTGAGGCCTTCGCCGACGAGGTTCAGCGCGAGCACGGTCAGCACGATCGCCAGGCCGGGGAACAGCGCCATCCACCAGGCCTGGCGCAGCACGGTGCGGGCCGAGCCGACCATGTAGCCCCAGCTCATCTGGTTCGGGTCGCCCAGGCCGAGGAAGCTCAGGCTCGATTCGAGCAGGATCGCCGTGGCCACCATCAGCGAGGCCATCACGATGATCGGCGACATCGCGTTGGGCAGGATCTGCGTCAGGATGATGCGCGGCGTCGACTGGCCGGCGAGCAGCGCGGCCTGCACGAAATCGCGCTGGCGCAGCGTCAGGAACTCGCTGCGCACCAGGCGCGCGACCGGCGGCCACGAGACGATCGCGATCGCGGTCACGATCGAGCCGACCGAGGGCTGGAAGATCGCGACCAGCACGATCGCCAGCGCGAAGCTCGGCACCGCCTGGAAGATCTCGGTGAAGCGCATCAGCGCCGAATCGATCAGCCCGCCGAAGTAGCCGGCGATCGCGCCGAGCGTGATACCGATCAGCAGCGCGACGACGGTCGAGACCGCGCCGATCAGCAGCGAGATGCGCGCACCGTAGATCATCCCGGAGAGGATGTCGCGCCCGAGCGTGTCGGTGCCGAGCGCGAAGCCAGGTTCGGTCCACGGGTGCAGGAAGGGTTGCTGCACCATGCCCCACGGGTCGTTGCTCGCGATCCACGGGCCGAGCAGCGCGACGGCGACGACGACCAGCAGCACCGCCATGCCGGCGACGGCACCCTTGTTGCGCGTGAAGCGGCGCACGAACGGGCTCTTTGTCATGTCAGCTCGATCCGCGGGTCGACCAGCGTGTAGACGAGGTCGGTGATCAGGTTGAACAGCACCGCCATCGCGGCCGTGACGAGGAACGCGCCGAGCAACAGGCTGTAGTCGCGCTGCAGCAACGCGTCGAACATCAGGCGGCCGATGCCGGGCCACGCGAACACGGTCTCGGTCAGCACCGCGCCGCCGATCATCCCGCCGGCCTGGATGCCGGCGAGCGTGACCACCGGCAGCAACGCGTTGCGCAGCACGTGTGCGCGCAGGATGCGGCCGGGCTTCACGCCCTTCGCGCGCGCGGTCTTCACGAAGTCCATCTGCGCCACGTCGAGCATCGCGGCGCGGGTCATGCGTGCATACACCGCCATGTAGAACAGCGCCAGCGTCAGCGCGGGCAGCAGCAGGTGCTGGGCAATGTCCCAGGCCAGGCCGAGCCCGGTCAGGCCGGCGCCGACCGTGCTGAAGCCGAAGCCCGGCAGCCAGGCCAGCTGCACCGTGAACACCAGCACCGCCATCAGCGCGAGCCAGTACAGCGGCGTCGCGTAGAAGACCAGCGCGACGACGGTGATCGAGCTGTCGACCCAGGTGCCGGCCCGCCGCGCGGAGAGCGCCCCCAGCGTCACGCCGAACAGCAGCGACAGCACGAACGCGCTGCCGGTGAGCAGCAGCGTCGCGGGCAGGCGATCCATGATGAGCTTGAGCACCGGCTGCTGCTGGCGGTACGAGAAGCCGAGGTCGAGCCGCACGACCTTGCCGAGGTAGGTGGCGAGCTGCGTCGTGATCGGCTGGTCGAGCCCGAACTGGCTGCGCAGTTGCGCGACGAACTGCGCGTCGGATGCGCCGGCCTCGCCGGCGAGCACCGACACCGGATCGCCCGGCGCGGCGCGCACCAGCATGAAGTTGACGGTGGCGATCAGCACGATCGCCAGCAGCCCCTGCAGCACGCGCGTCAGCATGAACTGCATGCGCTTCATCGCTCGCCCCCGCCGCGCCGTGTGCCGATGCGAAGCGTCATGCGATCGACGCGCCGCCCAGGCTGTCGTTCAGGCCGATGCCCGAGCTGACGATGTTGGCGAGCTTGGTGCGGTACAGCGTCGGGAAGTTGATCTCGTACAGCCACGCGACCGGCACCTCGTCGAGCAGGATCTTCTGCACCTGCAGGTAGATCGCCTTGCGCTTCTCGGGGTCGGCCTCCTTCGCGCCGGCGTCGAACAGCTCGTCGACCTTCGGGTTGGAGTAGCCCTCGACGTTGTTGAACGGCGAGCCCTTCGCGATGTTGGCCGTCGTGTAGTTGCGCGCCACGCCGAGCGCCGGGTCGCCGTACTGGTAGACGTAGGTGAACGCGAGGTCGTAGTCCCATTCGTTGAGCTTCTGGTTCCAGCCGGCCACGTCGGTCGCGACCGTCTCGATCTTCACGCCGGCCTGGGCCAGGTTCTGGCGCAGGATCTCGGCGGTGCGCGTCCAGGTCTCGCCGTAGGGCAGCGGCAGCATGCGCAAGGTCTCGCCCTTGTAGCCGGCCTCGGCGAGCAGCTTCTTCGCGGTGTCGACGTTGCGCGGGTACTTCGCGACATCGGTGCTGTGGAACTTGATGTTGCTGTTGAACGGCCCGGTCGCGGGCTTCGCGAAGCCTTGCCAGGCGACCTTGCAGATCGCCTCGCGGTCGATCGCGAACATCAGCGCCTGGCGGAACTTGATGCTGTCCATCGGCGCCTTGCGGTTGTTGATCCACAGCCACGACTGCGGCGCGAAGAACTCCCAGCCCTTGGTCGTGACCGACACGCCCGGCAGCTTCGCGAGGCGCTGCACGTCGAAGTATTCGACCGCGCCGCCCGGCACCAGATCGACCTTGCCGGACTCGAACGCCGCCGCGCGCGAGGCTGCATCGGGGATCACGTGGAAGTACACGCTGTCGACCAGCGGCACATCTTTCACGTGGTATTTGTCGTTGGCCACGAGCTGGATGTACGAGCCCTTGACCCACTCCTTGAACTTGAACGGGCCGGTGCCGATCGGCGTCGCGTTCATCGGGTTGGTCAGGAAGTCGGTGCCTTCGTAGAGGTGCTTGGGGATCATCGGCATGCTGCCGACCTCGAAGATGCCGAGGAAGGGGCCGAACGGGTACTTGAGCCTGAACTCGACCGTCAGCGGATCGATCGCCTTGACGCTCTCGACCGAGGCCAGGTTGGCGCGCAGCCGCGCATGCGTCTTGCGCAGGAACACGTCGGCCGAGAACACCACGTCGGCCGAGGTGAAGGGCTTGCCGTCGTGCCACAGCACGCCCGGCTTGAGCTTGAACGTGAAGACCGTGCCTTCCTTGTTCGCGACCCACGAGGTCGCGAGCGCGGGCAACGGGTTGATCTTCTCGTCGTAGCGCAGCAGCCCCTCGTAGATGTTGCCCGCGATCAACTGGGTCGGCCCGTTCTGCGTGATGCCCATCATCAGGCCCGGCGGCTCGGGCTGGACGACCGCGTTGATCACGCCGCCCTTCTTCGCTGCGGCGAGCAGGTGCAGCGGAACGCCGGCCAGCGTCAGGCCGGCAGCGGCGGAGGCACCCATCTGGATCAGGTTGCGACGTTTCATGCGGACGAACTCCTTGAGGCTCGGGATGACGAAGGGGCGAAGCGGGGTCGGGAACTCAGTCGCGGTACGAGGTCGGCGGCGCGGGCTCGATGTGCCGCAACAGGGCGCGCCATTCGCGTGCGTTCGGATCGGGCTCGTCGGCGGCGCGCGTGCTGTCGCCGCTCTCGTACTGGCGCGCGGTCTTTTCGCAGACCTCGGCCGACACCGGGTAGACGGCCTCGCCGCTCGCCTGGATCGCCATCTGCACGCGGCAGGCGCGATCGAGGTTCAGCATCAGCAAGAAGGCTTCCGGGATGTTGCGGCCCAGGGTCAGCAAGCCGTGGTTGCGCAGGATCATCACGCGTGCGGTCGGGCCGAGGTCGGCGACCAGGCGCTCGCGCTCGTCGTCGTCCAGCGCGATGCCCTCGAAGTCGTGGTACACGACGCGGTTGTGGAACTCGAGCGCCCACTGATTGCAGGGCTGCAGCCCGCAGGCCAGCGACGACACACCGACGCCCGCGACCGTGTGCGTGTGCAGCACGCAGGCCGCGTCGTGGCGCGCCGAGTGCACCGCGCTGTGGATCGTGAAGCCGGCGGGGTTCACGTCGTGCGGCGAGTCGCCGACGATGCGCCCCTCGAGGTCGATCTTGACCAGCGACGATGCCGTGATGTCGCGGAACAGCACGCCGAACGGGTTGATCAGGAACTGGTCGTCGGTGCCGGGCACACGTGCGGAGATGTGCGTGAAGATGCTGTCGTCCATGCCGAAGTGGGCGACCAGCCGGTAGGCGGCGGCGAGGTCTTCGCGCGTCTGGCGCTCGGAGGCTGAGGGTCTGGGCGCGCCGGGGTTCGCCGCGTGCAGCTGCATGGGTGCCTTTCTGGTCGGTCGACCGTGCGGATCGTGCGGATCGTGCAAAAGGCCCGACGATAAGTCAGCCAGCGCAATCTGTCGACAGTCAACGTTAGACAGGCGTTAGCAAAATGCGGGCCCGAGCGTATGCCCCAATTCGAGGCAGGTTTTGAGCGCACGCGACCGAAGTCCAGCCGGCCGGCTGCGCCAGCGCCGGCGCGGCGCCGGCGTGGAGAAGAAGCGGTGCGCGAGCCTCGGCGCGGCTCAGAGCCCGACCGACCCCGACACCGGTGCCGGCGGCAACGGTTGGCCGCCCGGGCCGGCCGCGAAGGTCAGCGGCGAGATCGCCTCCTGCTGACCGACGCCCGGCTTGCTCCAGTCGCAGACGCCGCCCGCGAAGACGGCCTGCAGCCGCGCGAGCTGCGCGGGGCTGAACGCCACCGGCGCGTAGTCGGCGCCGTTCAGCGGCTTGAGCTGGCACTTCAGGATGTTCTCGGTCAACGCGCCGCCGGCCACCTGGCGCGGCGACGCGTGCTTCGCGAGCCGCGGGTCGGCATCGCACAGGGCCATGTCGGTGACCGGGGTCGTGAAACCGGGGTCGCCGGTCAGGTAGCACAGGTCGACCGCCGTCGCCGGCTTGGCGGCAACCACCTGCGCCTGCGTGCGCTCGGCGTTCAGCGTGGCCTTCGGCGCGCTCGTCAGCAGGCTCGTCAGCCAGGTGTCCATCGTCTGCAGCGACGCCAGCGTCACCGCCTGCGCCTGCGCCGCGGTGGCGGGCAGCAGCGCGGTGCCGTAGCGCCACATCACCTGGTTGCCGTGGTTGCCGCCGTTGGCCGCGTCGATGCGTGCGCGCTCCGAGAACGAGCGCCAGATGTAGTGGATGCCCTGCTCGTCATAGCCGCGCGAGTCGATGATCGGCAGCTTGCCGAGGTTCTTGCCGCTCGAGACGATGCCGCTCCGGTAGGCGATGTCGAGCGCCGCCAGGTCGGCGCTGGACCGCGCCGCCGTGAGGTTCGAATCGGCGTTCGTGCCACCGATCTTCTCGTTCAGCGTGACGAACTCTTCGGCGCCGATCGCCCCCGCCAGCAAGGCCTTCAGCCCGTACTGGATGCCGACGTTGTCGCCGGTCTGCAAGGCGCGCGTACTGCCGGCAATGCCGGCGGTCGTGCCCCAGACCGCGGTGGCCAGGTCGGGGTCGCCGCAGCGCGTGCCGGTCGGGTTCGTCACCGGGTCATAGACCAGCGCGGCCGGCAGCCGGCAGTTGTTGCGTGGCGCACCGACCGGCGCGATCGCACCGGTCGTCGGGTTGATCACCAGGGTCGGGACGTAGTTGCCCGGCTTGTTGTTGAAGCCGAAGGCGTTGTTCCACGATTGGCAGCCGACGTGATCGAGGTGGCCGTTGATCGCGGTCTTCTTTGCGTTGATCTGCGCCTGGGTCAGGCCGCTCATCAGCGCGGTCCATTCGGGGCTGACGTAGGCGTTGACGAGCAGCACGCAGTCGATGACCTCCAGGCCGGTCGTGATCGAGTCCGGGTAGTCGCAGCTCGGCTGGATGCCGTCGAGCAGGCCGGGGAAGGTCGAGGCGACCGTGTTCTGCTGGATCGAGCCGCCCGAGCAGCCGTTGCCCAGCGTGTACTTGATCTCGCCGTAGCGATCGACGATGTGCTCCTTCATCATCAGCAGCGTTTCGGCGACGAGGATCCGGTTCGAGTTGTAGAGCGAGTCGGTGAGGCTGTTGTCGACGACCATGAAGCCGCGCGACAAGGCCGCGTCGTCGGCCCAGTTCTGCTCGGTGCGGAACTGCAGGCGCGGCTGCCCGGTCGAGGCGCCGAAGCTGTAGACCACCTTGCCGTTCCATTGGGCCTGCGGCGCCAGCGCGGTCCAGGGCGCGGCCTGCGTGGGATCGAACAGCACCGCGATGTCGAAGATGCCGCGGTTCATCGTGCCGCGCTCGACGCGCACGATGTAGGGCAGCGTGAGCCCCGCGCTGGTGGTGGTCGTCGCCAGGTCGGCCGGCGTGCTGCCGGGCGTGTAGGGCTTGAAGCAGTTGTTCGTCGGCTGGGCCGCCGGCGGGCTCGGGTCGGGCAGCGCGGTCGAGCAGCCGACGGTCGTCGTGCGGTAGAACAGCTTGTACTCGGTCGCGATGTTGCATTGCGCGTCGAGCGCGGTCGTCGTCAGGCCGCTGGCATTCGAGGCCGGCGTGTTGCCCGATTCGGCGACCGGTGTCGGCGTGGCGCAGATCCACGGCGTGGTCTGCGAGCCGAGCAGCACCGGCCCGCCGCGCGCGTGGTTGGTGATCGTCAGGCTGGCGTGCGGCCGGCCGTTGCCCTGGCCGTTGGCATCCGCGACGAAGAGGTTGGCACCGAGCTTCAGGCCCGTCAGCACGCCGCGAAACCTGCGCGCCTGCGTGTCGGCGACGAACGCCGCGCCGACATCGGTGCCGTTCAGCGTCAGCGTCACCTGTTGCATCGGCACGGTGCGCGGCACCTGCACCTCGACCAGCGCATCGCCGTCGCTGATCAGGTCGGCGCGGTTCGACATCGTCCTGATCTCGAAGTTGGCCGGCGGCAGCTGCGCGGCCGCCAGCGCCGAGGCGGTCGGCGTGGCCGATTCGGTGCCCCCACCGCCGCCGCAGCCGGCGACGACGAGCGTGGCGGCGATGATGGCGGCGAGGCGGCCGATCGGATGGACGTGGTTCTTCATGTCACTCCCTTCGCGCCGGACGCACCGGTGGGAAGGCGATTGCAGCCCTTCCGTTTGGCGCCGGCATCGGGGACTACCCTGGCTTCGGCCCGGCCTCAACCCTTCACGCAGACCACCTGCTTGAGCGTGTGCACGACCTCGACCAGGTCGCGCTGCGCGGCCATCACCGCGTCGATGTCCTTGTAGGCCGCGGGCGTCTCGTCGATCACGTCCTTGTCCTTGCGGCACTCGACGCCAACGGTCGCGGCGCGGTGGTCGGCGAGCGTGAAGCGGCGCTTCGCTTCGCCGCGGCTCATCGCGCGGCCGGCGCCGTGCGCGCAACTCTCGAACGACTCGGCGTTGCCCTTGCCGCGCACGATGTAGCTGCGCGCGCCCATGCTGCCGGGGATGATGCCGAGCTGCCCGGCCTTCGCGCTGACCGCGCCCTTGCGGGTCACGTACACGTCTTGCCCGAAGTGGTGTTCGATCTGCACATAGTTGTGGTGGCAGTTCACCGCCTCGACGTGGCTCTGGAAGTTCTTGCGGATCACCGTCTTCGCAGCCTCGATCACGCGCTTCATCATCACCTCGCGGTTGATGGCCGCGAACTGCTGCGCCCAGCCGACCGCGCGCACGTAGTCGCCGAAGTAGCGCGCGCCTTCCTCGAAGTACGCCAGGTCGCGATCGGGAAGATTGGCGTTGTTGCGCAGCGCATCCTGCTTCGCCAGTTCGATGAACATCGTGCCGATCGCGTTGCCGACGCCGCGCGAACCCGAGTGCAGCATGAACCACACGGCGCCCTGCTCGTCGAGGCAGACCTCGATGAAGTGGTTGCCGGTGCCGAGCGTGCCGAGGTGCGCACGGTTGTTCGTCTTCGCCAGCTTCGGGTAGTCGCGGCACAGCACGGCGAACTCGGGCTCGAGCTGCGCCCAGGCCGTGTCCACCGCGCCCGGCACCTTGCCCCAGGCGCCCGGGTCGCGCGCGCCCGGCGAGCGGCCGTGCGGCACCGCGCGCTCGATCGCCGAACGCAGCGGCGCGAGGTTGTCGGGCAGGTCTTCGGCCGTCAGCGTGGTCTTGCAGGCCATCATGCCGCAGCCGATGTCGACGCCGACGGCCGCCGGGATGATCGCGCGCAGCGTCGGGATCACCGAGCCCACGGTCGCGCCGATGCCGAAGTGCACGTCGGGCATCGCCGCGATGTGCCTGAACACGATGGGCAGGCGCGCGGCGTTGGTCAGCTGGCGCTTGGCTTCGTCCTCGACGGGTACGCCGCGCGTCCACATCTTGACCGGCACGCCGCCGGGGACGTCCTCTTCGATGTAGTTCGGTTCGTTCATTTGATTTCTCCTTGCGCGAAAGGCGCCATCACGCCACGTGCAGTGCACCGCGCTTGATGCGCTTGCCCGCGCGCTCGATGCGGCGCCAGCCGCTGTTGTCGTTCATCGTGATCCAGCGCCGCTCTTCGGCGCGATAGAACCAGTCCTTGTCCTGTTGGTAGTACACCTGCGCGCCAGAAGATTCCCAGATGTTCGCGATCTCGTTGCTGTGCGCGCGCGCCTCGTCGAAGTCGGTCGTCGCCTTCTGGCCCATCTCGCTGTAGCACGCGTTCAGCTGCAGCAGCAAGGCGTTCACGTCGGCCGGCATGCGCTGCGCCTGCAGGCCGATCTTGACCGCCTCGTCGAGCAGGATCGGGTAGCCGTGCGACGGGTACTTGCCGTTCAGCGCGCTCGCGATCGCGTCGGCCTTCGCCTCGTCGGCGATGTGATACGCGAGCAGCTCGCGGCACAGCATGATCGACAACGACTCCGCTCGGTCGACCGCGCCGATCACCAGCGGGTGCACGTACTGGAACAGCGCCTTGTAGGCGTTCTCCGGCACCTCGCCCTGCTGCTCGCGCCACAGGCGGATCACGCGCTGCAGCTCGTTCAGGCTCACGCTGACGCGATCGTTGTCGCGGTCCACCGGCGAGAGCGCGTGGTTCAGCGAGGTGTCGACCGCCGTCAGGTAGGCCGTCGGCCCCATCTGGATGCCGTCGGCGCCCAGCGCGATCATCGTCGCGGCCGAGGCGCATTCGAGCGGCACCAGCGCGACCAGCTGGTTGCAGTGCTGGCGGAGCAGATTGACCAGGCGCAGCGACACCTGGCCGCTGCCGCCATCCGACTTCAGGAACAGATAGATGACCTCGTGGCGGCCGAGTCGCTCGAGCACGTGATACAGCGCCACCACGTCGGTGTGGCACACCGAGCCGCGCGGGCCGTTCCAGTAGGCCACGAGCGGGCCGCCCAGCCGCTGCGCGAGCTGTGCGATCAGCGCTTGCGTCTTCGTGAAGAGGACGGGCGGCTGCTTGACCTTGACTTCGATCGCGGGTAGTTGTTCGTTCTTCGTGTTGTTCTTTCGAGTCCTCGGGGAGCGCGCCCAACGTGTTGCATGACGCGCTCCCCCGACAAGCACCGTGAGGTGCGATTGCTTGCATTGCCTGCAGCCTCAGACGAGCGCGATCCCTTCGGCAGCCGCGCGGCCAGCCATTCGTGCACGTCCGCGCGGATGTGGGCCGACCCGCCGGGTAGAAGCCGGCTGCTCTCGTCCACGGAGCCAACGTGGATTGCTCGCTTCGGTCTTCGGCCCGCGCCTGCGGCGCGTCCAGTGCGCTACGCGCACTGAGCGAACCACCGTGTCCGTTGTTGGTACCTCGTGCACGACTCGAACGTGCGACCTCCGGCTTCGTAGACCGGCGCTCTTGATCCCGCTGAGCTAACGAGGTTCTGTTGTCTGGTGCCGAGAGAGGGCTTCGATCCCCCGTCGCACGCGCCTTCAACGCGCCGCTCTACCTGCTGAGCTATCTCGGCAAACTGATCTGGCGCCTCGTGCGGGATTCGAACCCGCGGCTTCCGGCTAGACAGGCCGGCACTCTGCCCGCTGAGTTAACGAAGCAATATCCATCCGGTCACGGGTTCCGGCGCCGCCCAATCGTTGCGGCCGATTTCCACCCTCGAAGCGTGAGCTCCACGAAGGTTCCTTGTTCTCGCGTCGCGTGCGGGACGAACGCGACTTGTCTGGTGGTGCCCTCGGCGACGGTTCGAACGCGCGGCCTGCCGCTTACAAGGCGGCTGCTCTGCCTGCTGAGCTGCGAGGGCGATGGAGATCCACTTCGGCTGTGCCCAAACGCGAGCATCCCGTCGGATGTGGTGTCTCGCTGCACGTGACCTGGCCAAGGGTCGCGCACATCCCGCGCCGCCAACACCATGTCGCGCGGCAACGGAGTGAATAGACACAGCCGAAGTGGAGCGGATGACGAGTCTCGAACTCGTGGCCCCGACCGTGGCGTGGTCGTGCTCTGCCTGCTGAGCTACATCCGCAAAGGGTGCAGGACGAACCATCGGCCAGTACCGAGGTCGTCTTGCGGCAAGTTGTTAAAGAGCTCCACCATCGCCCAACGGCGCCGGTGGCGCGATCCATCGATCGCGGGCCTGCGCCGATGCGCAGCCGGTTGAAGTCAGAAAACAAAAAGGCCCGGATCCTGCGGAATCCGGGCCTCTGCGAGCAGAGATTCGAGGGTGCGCTTCTACGCGCTGCCCTCTCCCGGATGCACCTGGTCCTCGTTCCGATCAAGGTGATGGCCCGCCGGCAAGGTCAGATGCAGTGCACTCGTGCAACCGCCGAACGACTTCATCGCCGCAGCGACACGCACGAACGCGACCAACCCCTTCATGGGTCGGTTGGCTGTGACGATGTGCGCGGATTTCACGATGAATCTTCCTGAGAAAAAAATTGTGCTCGATGAGCAGAGGAGGCGGACTGTAAATAGTCTTTACTGCGTCGTCAACCCCCTGAGACAATGACACCTGAACTCGTTGCAATCGTGCACACAACCCGTGGTCAACATCACCGTCACTCGCAGGCAGAACGCACTCGCGCTGTTTCAGGCCTTCGCAGAAGGGGCGCTTGCAGAAGGCTCGTCGCCCAAGGGCCTCGAGCAGGCCTTCGCGGCCACGCTGCAGATCTCGCCCAGCATGTGGAGCCAGATCAAGTCATCGCGCCCGATCGGCGACAAGCTGGCGCGCCAGATCGAAAGGCACCGAGGACGGTCTCAGGGCTGGCTCGACGAAGCTCGCGAAGACAGCGCGCCGACGGCCGCCGAGAAGGCCTTTCTCGAGTTCGCGCTCGCCGCTTGGCGTTCGACGAACTCGGCGGGCCGCAAAGAGCTGCGCGCGGTGCTCAAGACGAGCATCGATGGGCCGACCCCGCGCAGTTCATAGGCGCTCAGCGTCCGGCTGCGCCGACCCGCTCGCCTGCTTCGATTCGCTGCGATCGGCGCAACGCGGGATGCGTCGACGACCGCTTCTCGCCGGAGCCGCGCCGCACCCCGACGGCAGCGGCGACCGGGTTGGTCAGCACGAAGATCTCGGCGGCGATTCTCGGATCCAGCTCGCGCGCAGCGTGAATGCTCATCACGGCACATCGAACCGCCAGGCCGATGCTCATCGCGGGTCGGATCTGAATCAGCCGCTCGGCAAAGCCACCGAGCCAGTCGTGCGTGGAATGTGTGTGGTCCATGGCGTCGATTGTTCGATTGCCATTTGCGCCGACATGCCTCGAACTGGCGGGTGAAACCGGAATATGCACATTCCGGGTGTGACGAATTTCCCAATGGCGCCGGTGGCGTGCCAAGCTTGGCACCGGCGCATCCGGGGAGGGGCGACATGCCAAGCAAGCTCACCCATGAACAGATCTCCGCCCTCGACGACAAGGGCGAGCGGCACGTCGTGATGGTGACGCGCTCGCCGATCCCGGGCTCGCCGCATGTCATCGGGCCGCCGCACTACACGTGGCATGACGGACAAGCCCTGCACCTCGTCGACACCCAGGCCGGCATCCTCGAGTGCGCCCTCACCGGGCAGCGATTGAAGATCGAGGCCTGGCGCGGATAGGGCGCGTGACGAGTCATCGGCTTGTCCGGCTCGAAGAGCCATGGCGCCGTATCGGCTGCGCCTTGCGGTGCACAGCAAACGGCGCGAACATCCGAACACAGGTCGCCATCGGCAAGGCATCGCATGAGCACCCCACCACGCGCGATCGGCATTGCAGCCGTGATGCTGTGCGTTGCGCACGCGGGCACGGCCGCGCCTGCGCCGCCCGACGCGGGCGAAGCGGCCGGGCGCTGCGAGGCGGCGGTGGCCGAGACGGTCAAGCAAACCCGCGGCACGCAAGCGCAGGAGGTGCAGTTCATCGGCGCCAAGCGCGCGCTGTTGGCGATGCCCGATGACGAGACCGGGGTCAAGGGCGAGGGTCGCTATCGCAAGCCGGGCGGTGTCTTCGTGCCGTTCACCTACAGCTGCACCGTCGGCGTCGGCAGCGGCGCGACAAAGGGAGTGATCTTCCGCGAGATCGGCGGCACAGCTTCTGACAGCGGGAAGGCGTGGCAGCCCGATCTGAGCCGCTTCACGCCCGAAGCCTGCGAGTCCGCTGCCGCGCAGGCCTTGAAGGACAAGTTTCCGCGCGTCGACCGAATCGAATTCGCAGCGAACGTGCGACGGCTCGAGCCGGCTCCCGATGCGCGCACCAGCCTCGAGGGTCAGGGTAACCTGCAGCGCGCACCGGGGATGAACCCGAGCCCGTTCAAATACCACTGCGAGTTCGATGCCCGCAGCGGCAAAGTCCTTCGCGTGCAGACGAGCGAGTGAGCGGCCTGCAGGCAGGTTGCGGGGGGATGAAGAAGTTGGGGCAGCCGCAGGCCGGGCAGGTGAATCTGCATCCACGCCTGCGCTGCGTGGCTCCGCGCGACCCTGGCACCATCCTCAAGCCCCTGGGCCGCGGTGCGATGGCGCACGCTGCCGAACGCCTGTGCGCCCGCGAGGGCAATTCCGTGGCGACGATCATGCGACGAAAAGTGGCGCCGGCGTCCTTCACGGAGGCGCGACAAGCGAGAGGGAGGCCGGCAGAATCGGTTGCCGGGGTTCGATGACGCCCCGGCGTGATCGGCCCCCCGCGGAGGTGCAAATGGGCAAGCCTGAAGACGACACTCTGATCGACGCGCGTGCATTCGAGGCGCCTGCCCAAGATGCCGGGATGGCTGACGGCAGGACGATCTATCAGATACGGCATCGTCGCGACGCTCAACCCGACGACGCGCCCGACGAAGGCTGGAGCGGCTGGTTCGACTGCGCGAGCGAGGAAGAGTACGAGGCGACCCATCACTGCATCGCCGAGGGCCATCCCTACGAAATGCGCAGGGTGGCGCTCATGGCCGTCGATCACGCCGCCTGAGTCTTGCCAGGCCGTGCAGTGACCAAACCCCCTTGATTTATCTGGTGGCCTGGGGCGGAATCGAAAGACACGCCGCGTCTGGCTCCAGCACTTACTCACTTACTCTTACCAATTCGCCCTTCTTGCCGAGGTACACCGTCGGGCGCACCAGACCTTCGTGCCCATGCCAGAGATTGCTTCCCTTGAACAACTGAATAACCGCAATGGGCTGGAGATCGTGAGTTCAGGACGCGGCGGCCAAGCACGGCAGCCGCTGCACTTCCGGCATCGTGGTGAGTACCCAGATGACACCTCACAACATCGAGTCAGTCCCGCCCGGCTACTTCAGCTGGACCTTGATGCTGTCGTCGAGCACCGTGATGTCGCCGATCTCGTAGGTCTTGAGGCCGAAGCGCAGTTCCTCGGCCGTGAACGTACGAAGAACCTGGCCCTGCAGCAGTTCCTGCGCGACCAAGCCGCCGATCTGCTGCAGCCTTTCGGCGTCACCTCCCCTGACACCCTGCAGCTCCAGGCGCTCGGCTTTGGGTTGATCCAGACGCAGGGCGCGCATCACAGCGTCAAACCGCAGCGCGCTGCTGAGCGCCACCGTGCCACTGACCTGGCTTGCGCCCAGCAGCGGACTGGCGATCGACACACGGGCCGTTATCGCCGCGCGGTTAGTCGCCGCGCTCAGGGCGAGTTGCGGGTCGCTGAGTCCCACCGTCACGATCTGGGCGTAGCGCTGTGAGAGGGGAAATCGAGCCGCGATCATGGCCTGCAGTTCGGAGCGCGTGGCGGTGAATTCGCTCTCCCAGAAATTGAACCCAGCCCACGCGCGCCAGGGCAGCGCGGCGCCGAGCGCGGTCAGGCACAGGTGGCGGCGGGAACAGTGGAGCATGTGGGCAATGGCATGACAATCGCAACCTGCCATTTTGCGTGTGACCTCCAACTTGCGCTGTCGGACCCTCTGCGGACATACGTTGTTCGGCATCGAGCTCCGCAAAGCGAACGGTGAACACGCCGGCGGCATGCATGGCCGCTCGGCGAGCTCTTGCCCTCGATGCACCAACGAGCACAGGCGATGCGACGTGGCGGGCGTAACCTTCGGTACGTCGGCGCGTGGCCATGGCAGACCCGCGAATGCGCCACTGCGCCCGGCAACTCGACGCAAACGAAGCGGCAGTTCACCACCGGCCTGCAAGCTGAAGTTTGAACCAGTCGAAAGATATAAGGAGACAAGCATGCTGACGCAAACAAACCAGACCGGCCTGCGGGCCGAGCGCATGGACGAAGTCGTCAAGCTGGTGCGCGCCAAGGTCACTCCCGACCAGCGCGAGGCGCTGGCGGCCTTCGTGCAGACGTATTTCGGCCAGGTCGACCCCGAGGAACTGGCCGAGCGGCAGGTGGCCGACCTGTACGGTGCGGCGGTGTCGCACTGGAGCTTTGCCCGCAAGCGCGAACCCGGCCATGCGCGGGTGCGGGTGTTCAACCCGACGATCGCCGAACACGGCTGGCAGTCGACCCACACCGTGATCGAGATCGTCAACGACGACATGCCCTTCCTCGTCGACTCGGTGACGATGGAGGTCAACCGCCACGGGCTCACGCTGCACCTGATCATCCATCCGCTGGTGGCGGTGACGCGCGATGCCGACGGTGCGCTGCAGGGTCTGGCCGATGACGGCGCTGGCCCGCATGAATCGTTCATCCACGCCGAAGTCGACCGCGTGCCCGAGCCGTCCGGGCTCGAAGCACTCGCCGCCGACGTGACCCGTGTGCTTGGCGACGTGCGCTCGGCGGTGAGCGACTGGGGCGCGATGCGCCAGCGCATGCTCGACATCATCGATGAGCAGCAACGGCACCCGCCGCCGCTCCCGGCCGAAGAGTTGGCCGAAGGCCAGGCCTTTCTGCGCTGGCTGAACGACAACAACTTCACCTTCCTCGGCTACCGCCGCCACGAGCTGGCGCTCGTCGACGGGCAGGACGCGTTGAACGTCGTTCCCGACTCGAACCTGGGCATCCTGCGCGAGGTGGCGGCGCTTGATGCGGTCACCGCCTTTGCCGCGCTGCCGCCCGAGGTGCGCGCGCGGCTGCGCCGGCCCGAGCTGCTTGTGGTGACGAAGTCGACCGCGCGCTCCACTGTGCACCGGCCGGGCTACCTCGACTACGTCGCCGTCAAGCGCTTCGGCGCCGATGGCGCGGTCTGCGGCGAAGACCGCTTCCTGGGCCTGTTCACGTCCAGCGCGTACAGCGCCAGCCCGGCCGACATCCCGTTGCTGCGGCGCAAGGTGGCCGACGTGGTCGCGCGCGCCGGCCTGACGCCCGGCAGCCACGCCGGCAAGGCCTTGATCAACATCCTCGAGAACTATCCGCGCGACGAGCTGTTCCAGACCAGCGGCGACGACCTGCTGCAAACCGCGGTGGGCATCCTGCACCTGGGCGAGCGCCAGCGGTTCCGTCTGTTCGTGCGGCGCGACCCGTTCGAGCGCTTCGTGTCCTGCCTGATCTATGCGCCGCGCGAGCACTACACGACCGAACTGCGTCAGAAGTGGCAGGCGATCCTGGTGCAGGCCTTCAATGGCAGCGCTTCGGAATTCAACGTGCACCTGTCCGAATCGATGCTGGCGCGGATCCAGATCACGGTGCGCACCCAGCCAGGGCAGATCCCGGCGTTCGACGCACGCGAGCTCGAAGCGCGCCTGATCTCGGCGGCGCGGCGCTGGGACGACGACCTGAAGACGGCGCTGATCGAAGCATCGGGCGAGGCCCGCGGCATCCAGCTGCTGCGCCAGTTCGGCGGCGCTTTCCCAGCCGGCTACCGCGAGGAGTTCGCGGCCCGCGCCGCGGTACCCGACGTCGAGCTGATGACCCGGCTCAGCGAAGCCGAACCGGTGGGCATGAGCTTGTACCGTCCGCTCGAGGCACCGCCCGGCAACCTGCGCTTCAAGCTGCTGCGCCGGGGCGAGCCGCTGACCTTGTCGGCCAGCCTGCCGATGCTCGAGCACATGGGCATGAAGGTGCTCGACGAGCACCCGCACCGCATCGCGCCGCAAGACTCGGCGCCGATCTGGATCCACGACTTCGGGCTGATGTCCAGTCTCGGCGATGCTGAGGTCGAGGTCGACGCGCTGCACGAGGTGTTCGAGAACTCGTTCGCCGCGGTGCTGCGCGGCGCCGTCGAGGACGACGACTTCAACCGCCTCGTCGTCGCGGCGCGCCTGCCGGCCGAGCAGATCGTGGTGCTGCGTGCCTACGCGAAGTACATGCGGCAGATCGGCTTTGCGCTGTCGCAGGCGTTCATCGAGGCGACCCTGGCGGCGCACGCCGACATCGCCGCCCAACTCGCCCTGCTCTTCGAGCTGCGGTTCGACCCGGCCGGCGGCACCGATACCGATGCCCGCGCCGCGGCGCAGGTGGCGGCGATCGAGGCCGCGCTCGAGCAGGTCGAGAACCTGTCGGAGGACCGCGTGCTGCGCCAGTACCTGGCGCTGATGCTTGCCACGACGCGGACGAATTTCTGGTGCCGCGACGCCGCCGGCCGGCGGCGCGGCTTCCTGTCGTTCAAGTTCGATTCGTCCAAGGTGCCGGGCCTGCCCGCGCCGAAGCCGATGTTCGAGATCTTCGTCTACTCGACCCGCTTCGAAGGGGTGCACCTGCGCGGCGGCAAGGTGGCACGCGGCGGCCTGCGCTGGTCGGACCGCCCGGAAGATTTCCGCACCGAGGTGCTGGGCCTGGTGAAGGCGCAGATGGTGAAGAACACGGTCATCGTGCCGGTCGGCTCGAAGGGCGGCTTCGTGCTGAAGAAGGCGCCGCCGGCCAGCGATCGCGAGGCCTTCATGAAGGAGGGCGTGGCCTGCTACCAGGACTACCTGCGCGGCCTGCTGGACATCACCGACAACCGCGTCGGCGACAAGATCGTGCCGCCGCCGCAGGTCAGGCGCTATGACGCGGACGACCCTTATCTTGTCGTCGCCGCCGACAAGGGCACGGCAACCTTCTCCGACTACGCCAACGGCATCAGCAAGGAGTTCGGCTTCTGGCTCGGCGATGCGTTCGCCTCGGGCGGCTCGGTGGGCTACGACCACAAGGCCATGGGCATCACCGCGCGCGGCGCCTGGGAGTCCGTCAAGCGCCACTTTCGCGAGATGGGGGTCGACACACAGACGAGCGCCTTCACGGTGGCCGGGATCGGCGACATGTCGGGCGACGTGTTCGGCAACGGCATGCTGTTGTCGCGCCACATCCACCTGTTGGCGGCATTCGACCATCGCCACATCTTTCTGGACCCGCAGCCCGATGCCGAGGCGGCGTTGGTCGAACGCGAGCGCCTGTTCGGGCTGCCGCGATCGTCATGGGCCGACTACGACGCCAGGCTGATCTCGGCCGGTGGCGGCGTGCACTCGCGCGCCGCCAAGTCGATCCAGATCACGCCCGAAGTCAAGCAGGCACTGGGCATCGGCGTCGATTCGATGACACCGACCGAACTGGTCAACGCCATCCTCAAGGCGCCGCTGGACCTGATCTACAACGGCGGCATCGGCACCTACGTGAAGGCCACGGGCGAAAGCCATGCGCAGGTCGGCGACCGCGCCAACGACGCGCTGCGGGTCAGCGGCAGCGAGCTGCGCTGCAAGGTGTTCGCCGAAGGTGGGAACCTGGGCTGCACCCAGCTGGGCCGCATCGAGTACGCGCTCGCGGGGGGGCGCATCAACACGGATGCGATCGACAACTCGGCCGGGGTCGACACCTCGGACCACGAAGTCAATATCAAGATCCTGCTCGGTCTGGCCGTCAGCGAGGGCGAGCTCACCGACAAGCAGCGCAACGCGTTGCTGCCGGGAATGACCGACGATGTCGCCGCCTTGGTGCTGCGAGACAACGTCTTCCAGACCCAGGTGCTGTCGGTCACGGGCCGCATGGCGCCACAGCTGATGGACGCACAGGCGCGCTTCATGCAGTACCTTGAAAAGGCCGACCGGCTCAACCGCGCGATCGAGTTCCTGCCGTCGAACGAGGAGATCGCCGACCGGCGCGGCAAGGGACAGGGCCTAACCAGCCCCGAGCGCGCAGTGCTGCTCGCCTACAGCAAGATCTGGCTCTACGACGAGTTGCTCGGCTCGACCTTGCCCGACGACCCGTGGGTGTCGAGCGCGCTGGAGCGCTACTTCCCGCCGCTGCTGCCGGATCGGTTCAGCAGCTACATGCAGCGCCACCCGCTCAAGCGCGAGATCATCGCCACGCATGTCACCAACAGCATGATCAACCGGGTCGGCAGCACCTTCGTGCACCGGTTGCTCGAAACCACCGGCGCACGCGCCTTCGAGATCGTGCGCGCGTACCTGTTGAGCCGGGAGATCTTCGGCATGGTGAGCTTGTGGCAGGCGATCGAGTCGCTCGACAACAAGGTGGCCGACGAGATGCAGGCGCGGATGCTGATCGACACCAGCCGCCAGCTCGAACGCGGCACCAAGTGGTTCCTGCGCTCGCGCCGGCTCGTCGACGACATGGGGGTCACGATCGAGCACTTCACGTCGAACGTCACCACGCTCGCCGCACGCCTGCCGCAGCTGCTCGACGCCGACGAACGTGCACGCGTCGAGGCCGCGGCGGCCCACTACGTGGCGGGCGGCGTGCCGCGAGAATTGGCCGAACGGGTGGTGACCTTCGGCACGCTGTACGCAACGCTCGACATCGCCGAGATCGCCGGCAGCGCACGTTGGCCGGTGGAACGGGTGGCGGCGATCTATTTCGATCTCGCGAATCGCCTGGGCATGCCGTGGCTGCGCGACAAGATCACCGCGCTGCCCGGCGATCAGCACTGGCAGATGCTCGCCAAGGGGGCGATGCTAGACGACCTGTGGGGCCTGCAACGTTCGATCACCGGCGCGGTGCTGGCCGGTGGCGGTGACGCCGACGCGCCGGGCGCGCTGGTCGAGGCCTGGCAAGTCAGCAATGGCCGCACCATCGAACGGGCAAGGCAGCTGCTCGGCGAGTTGCGCGCGGTGCCGGCACCGGATGCGGCGATGCTGTCGGTGGCGCTGCGGGAGTTGCGCGGCCTCACGTAGTCCCGTACGGCGGCAGCGTGGTCAGGCGCGGGTCGTCGACCGGGCCACCGACAGTGAAGTGATAGAGCGATTGGAAGGCGAGGTCCTCAATCCCGAACACCCGATGCACCGGGTCGTCGAAGAAGCAGCCGATGCCTGTGGCGCGCAAGCCGGCTGCTTCGGCTTCGAGATACAAGACCTGCCCGATCAGGCCCGCTTCCCAGAACAGGCGTCGATAAAACCAGGCCCCATGCGTGAACAGCGCGTCCTGGTACTCGGCGATCATCGCGAGCGCGAAGGCGCCCTCGCCTGCGATGTCCTGATGGCAACTGAGCTGCGTCGCGAGCCGCTTCGCGTCGCCGGCCTCGAGCAGACACAGCGGCAGATCGACCGGGCAGCCCGGCGGGGTCGACCAGGCGAACCGCGCGTGCATGGCACGCTTCAGGCGATCAATCTCGACCGGGTCGCGAACGAGGAGGTACAGCCCCGACGCGATGCCGTCGACCCGATGAACGAACATCCCGAGGTGGATCGTCGGATCCCAGGGCATCGTGTCCCAGGGCATTGGGCGCCGGTTCGCCGGCCGCTCGACGCCCGGCATCAGGCGCGTGAGCATCCGGTAGAAGCGCTCGGCGGCAATCGATGTCCGGCCGTCGCAGGCCAGCAGGCTTCGGCGCTGCAGAATGATCTGGCCGGCCAGCGGGCCGTCGGCGCACGCGGGGCCCGGGCTCTCGACGACCGGCGCTTCGAGCCGGTCGGCCTCGTGCGCCGGGTCGGCCGGTTTGCGTGCAGCGACGGCGACCGCGTCGATGACCTCCCAGGGCACCGACTCGTCGCGACTGAGCCGGTTGGCGGTGCCATGCCAGCGTTGCCGGGTCATGCGCCGTGCAATTGCTGGATCGAGCGACTGCGCCATCCCGCGCCCGGCGCGGGCCGGCCCGTCTGCGGCGGGCGCGGATGGCCAGACCGCCAGCACGACATCGGGATGCTCGCGCTCGGCGCCGACGAAGTCCTCGGCCCGGTTCAAGCCGAGCAGGTCGTCGATCGTCTCGTCGGCCAGGCCATGCAGGAGACTCGCGCTCCAGCCCAGGGTCGCGGCGGCGATCCGCAGCGCGCCGATCGCGTGTCCCGCATCGTGCTGGCAATAGCGGAATGCGCGCTCGCCGTACTTCCACGCCTCACGCCAATGGATCGACGAGAGCCCGACCAGGAAGGACTGTGCCGGAAACTCGCGCATCAGCGCCGCGAACAGCGCTGCGCTGCAGTCCGCACGCCGTTCGAGGCCGTGCTCGCGCGGCGCGTAGTGGTACAGGCCCGGGGCGTCGTCCAGCCCGGGCAGCGCATCGATCAGCAGGTAGCCCTCGGTCGGATGCAGATTGCCGCTCGACGGATTGCAGCGCAGCGCCCAGCGCGTGCCGCCGGCCTGCTTCCAGGCGGAAATGGCCAGCGCGTACTGAAACAGCCGCGACAGTGCGGCTATCGTGACGGGCGCACTCGGCACCGAACCGCGACGGTAGAGGTCGTCGTAGCGCGGCGAGAGCGGCGCGTCGTGCACGCCGAGCCGGGGCAGGTGAATGAGCCGCGCGCCTTCGTAGCGGCGGAACGGATTCGGCTGGTTCGCCCAATCGAGCCCGCCCGGCCCGGGCGCATAACGGTTGAAGTCGTGCTTGGTGCGCTCGTGATAGCGCATCACCGTTTCGATCGTGTCGGTGTCGTGGAGGCAATCGACGTTTGACATGCAGAAGTGCCCAGCGCGCCTTGGCGTGGAGGGCCATTCTTGCCCTCTCCATTGCCACTGTGCCGATGCTGGCCATTGATTGATCTTCGGTCGCAGCCGGTTCACATTCAGCGCCAGGAGCCGTGCCCGATGCCCGCCGTGCGCGAAGCCGTCGTCGACGGCTTGTTTCTACCCCGCTGCGCTGCGCGCGCAGATCGTCGACTGCCTCGCCGGCGTCGGCGCTGCCGACGCATGGGTTCATGACGCACGTTGTGCTTCAAGTGCTGTCATTGCCTTGCGAAGCTGGGCGGCACGGGCCGCTGCGTTGCGTGCTGTGAGAAGCTTCAAGATCAACTCATATTGCCGCGTCTTGCCTAGCGCATCAAACTCCTGTGCTGCTTGCCGGCTCGCCGCAAGGGCGGCGGCAAGATCAGGTGGAATCGTGGCATTTCGCTGGGACTCGTAGGCAGCGACCCACCGCCCGTCGGCCTTGGCAGCGGCGACCTCGGCCAAGCCAGACGGTCGCATTCTGCCGGCCAGGACCAGCACCGCAACCTTGCGTACGTTGACTTGGGACCAGCGGCTGTTGCGCCGCCGGGGCACGTACTTCTGGAGGTAGTAAACCTCATCGAGTGGCTTGCGCTGACCGGATATCCAACCAAAACAAAGACCAACGTCAACCGCCCCGTCGCTGGTCAGGGACGGAAGACCCGACCTCTTCTTCGCGATCTTCAACCACACACCCGCATGCAACCCGACATGTTTGGCCAGCCAAGCCTCGAACTCTGAGGCGTCGCGGAAGGCGATCACCGCAACACGGTCAACAACAGGATTGCTCAAAGGGGGCACCTTCTTGTCAGCGAGTGTCGCGTTCACCTCAATGCTGCGCCTTGTTTAAGGATGTCAAGATTGTGTGGATTGCTCCAACTCACCCGCCGTCGCTGACGGCCGCAAGATAGCGATCGAAAGACGCGTCGACCGACGATCGAGCAGCGCCCAAAATGTTGCGGCCCCAGTTGTAGCCGTACGCGTCGTCGTAGTCGAACGGGGCCAGACGTGCGCGCATCGAACGCACCTCGGCCGGCCGCATCGGCATGAAGTTCGGGTAGCTGTACATGAAGCTCACGCTGCGCCGGTCGGACGCCACCTGCGGCGAGTCACCAACGAAGAGCGCACCGCGTCCGCGCGGGCCGCTTGCCCAGTGCAACGCCGTACTGCCAGGGAAGTGACCTCCGGTCCGAATCAGCGTCACGTCTTCGCCGAGAGAGAGGCTGTCCCCCTGCCAATGTTCAACGCACCGCGCGGGCCGTTGCACCCAAGCCTTGTCGGCGGCGTGCACCAGGACGGGCACGCCGCCCAGCGCATCGCTCCATTGCACCATCGAGGCGTAAAAGTGCGGGTGTGAGATCACGATGCGATCGACTCCACCCTGCTCGCGCAAGAGTGCCACGGCCTCATCCGTGACGAGGCTCAGGCACTCCCACAGAATGTTGCCCGCCCGCGTGTTGAGCAGCAACGCGCGCTGCGGGATGCCGAACTCGCCCGCCATCGCCATCGCGACCAGTCCGGCATCCTCACCCAAGCGCAAGGCGTGGCTCTCGATGAGCGCCTCATGCGTCGTCCAGCGTTGGCCATTCCAGCCCACGTATTGCCTCTCGTCCTCGCACACGGGGCAATTCGTCGGCGGGTGCGCGCTGGGGGCGAACTGGGTACCGCAAGTCTCACAGATGTAGCTGGCCATGGCTTCCTACTTTAGAGACAATCTGGATTGGCGAAAGGGACAGTTCAGGGCAAATCGATGGAACCAGTTCTACCGTTCGAATTGACGCTGGCAGGCGTCCGTGCCGGCGGCTTGACGAAGGCCCTGCATCGTCATCTGCGGGCCGCGATCATCGAGCGCCGCCTGCCCGATCGCTTCGTGCTGCCCTCGACGCGGCGGTTGGCGGACCATCTTGGTGTCGGCCGCAACACGGTGATCGCTGCCTACGATCTGCTCGTGTCGGAAGGGTACGCCCTTGCGCGTCCAGGCACGCGCCTCGTCGTCATCGGACCGGCCGACGCAGGGCCGCGCAAGGCGCTGCGCGGAGGAGTTGCCCAAGCATCGCGAGAGACCGATCTGCGCATTGCCAAATCCTGGCGGCAACCCGCGGAACGCCTCACCCACAGGATCCCGATACCGGCGCGGTGCTTTCGGACCGGCGTGCCGGAAGATCGACATTTCGACCATGACGTCTGGCGGCGTTTGACCGCGAGGGCCTTGCGCGAAAGTGCACGATTGCCTTTCAACTACGGCCCTTCCGCAGGCCTTCCGGTTCTGCGCGAGGCGATCGCTGGCCACGTTGCCTTCGTGCGCGCGGTGGTCTGCGGGCCTGATGACCTGATCGTCACGTCGGGAGCGCAGCAGGCGTTCGACGTGCTGGCAAGGCTGCTCGTCACGCCGGGTCGAACCCGCGTAGCCGTCGAGGATCCGGGCTATCCGCCGACGCGCGCGGCCTTCACGGCCGCTGGCGCCCTCTTGGTGCCCGTGCCGGTAGACGATCAAGGCCTGCGTGTGGATCGCGTGCCGAACGGCGTGAAAGTGATCTGCGTGACGCCTTCACATCAATCACCGACTGGCGCAGTGATGTCGGCCGCGCGCCGTGCTGAACTGTTGATACGCGCCCGCGCGCTCGGCGCGGTGGTGGTCGAGGACGACTATGACGGCGAGTTCCTGTTCGACGCCCACCCTCAAGATGCCCTTCAGACCCTGGACTGTGACGAGAGGGTCTTCTATGTCGGGACCTTCTCCAAGAGCCTGTTTCCGTCCCTACGCAAGGGCTTCTTGGTGGCGCCGGCTTGGGCACGCGAGGCACTGACCGACGTCAAGCGGAGTACCGATTCGCACAGCGACGGCCTCACGCAAGTCGCTCTCGCGGCCTTCATCGCCGAGGGGCACCTGGCGCGCCACATCCGCCGAATGCGGCCGATTTATGCACAACGCCGGCAGGCCTTGGTGCGGGGCATCGAGCAGCGCTTGGGGCAATGGCTGCAGGTGCTGCCTGGCAATGCGGGGCTGCACTTGAGCGCGCGCATTCACAAGGGTTCATCCACCGGAATCGTATTGCGGACCGCGCTCGACCATTTACCTGGGGCACTGCCGCTCTCGGCATACGCGATTGCCAAAGCGCGCATGCACGGCCTGTGCATCGGGTACGGATGCGTGGAGGTCGATCAGATCGCCCGTGCGGTCCGCGGGATGGGCCGAGCGCTGGACGCCTAGCGATATTTCAGGCGATCAGGTCAGGGATGTCCAGTTCATGCTTCTGGCAGTAGCGCTCGAGTTCCTTTCGCTGCGTGAGCGCGTTAGCGGTGGAGCGAACGCTGCCGTCCGCTGCCAGGAACTCGACCGTGCCCCTCACGACCACCAGAGCGACCGGTGTTTCATCGTCGATGACGCGCCACCAGTCCACATTGCCGGCGGGTTCGTAGACGTAGTCGCCAGGACCGATCACCTCTCCGGTGCAGAGCTGCCGCGAGCCGCTGACGTTGTACGCATGGATTTCGCCGCTATGTCGGTGCAAAGGCATGGCGACTCCTGGCTCCATGCGCAGGAGTTCTACGAAGCCCCTCGTTGTTGGGCAGGGCACGCAGAGTCTCCGCGCCGATCTCGCTCTGCCGGACCACTGTCCCTCGGCGGGACGCCACCATTTCCAGCTCTCCAGGATCATCTTCGAGGCTCGCTCAACGTCAGGTTTGGGGCGCCAGACATGGGCGAGCGTATGTCTCCAGTGGGTCGAGACGAACCATTCACCTGCTCAGGTCGGGAGCCGGCAAGCTGCCATCAATTTTGAGGATGCAGTTTCCTGCCGTTCGTGGCGGGCAGGGCCCGGCCGTTCACGTCCGAGGAGCTGAGCTTCGGTCGCAAGACCTACGAAATCGGCGACATCACGGTGCTCGACGACAGCGTCAAGGTGCAGCTGAAGTAGCGGGCCGGGACTGATCCGCCGTTGTGAAGCGTCATGCAAGACCAGCAACGACGTCGGGATTGCAGCGGTTGCTGTCGGTGACGCGGCATCTTGAAGTCACGGTCTCGGCCACACCGCGGTCATCCAGATGCCGGCCACCTGTTGAGCCCGCTGGCTGGTTTGAAGGTGCAACGGTTGTGCGAGCGCCGGCAGTCACGATCGGCAAGCCAGTCAGTCGAACGACTGCTGGTCACGGCGACGAACTCACGGATCCGACCCAATGTCGTCCGACGCCGTCACGAAATCAGCGCCCGACAGCCGACGCTCGCAGGTCGGCTAAGTACCCGCAAAGTGCGCGCCGTTCCTAACATGCGCTTTACCAAAGGGTCGCGTGCCACGGCGATTTCGCAGAATTTCAAAAGCCAATCGAGATGCAGATCCGCACGCCCCCATCCGGTCAAGGATGGAAGCCGACCCGGGTGCACAATCGTCAGACAATAGATTGCCCACGAGGTGACCGGATGATTGCGCGACGAAGCGTTTCGCTGGCCGGGGGACTCGGTTTGATCCTGGCGGGCATGCGCGGTCGTGCCGAGGCAGAGAATGGTCTTCGTCGGGTCGGCGTGCAGGGTATAACGGAAGCGGCGGGGGTGCCATTCTTTGCTGCGCTGAAGCAGGGTATGGGTGAACTCGGCTGGCAAGAGGGAAGGGACATCGAGTATCGATTCGCCTATACCGACGGCGTTGCGGCCCGCAATGACGCTTTGATCGCCGAGTTGATCGCGCAGAGCGTCCATGTGCTCGTGGTCCTCGGCACGGACGGTACGCGCGCCGCGCAGCGAGCAACGAAGACGATACCAATCGTCATGTTGGAAGTCCCGAATCCTGTAAGCGGCGGCCTTGTCCAAAGCCTGGCCAGGCCTGGCGCGAACATCACCGGTCTTGCGAGCCAATACGATGATGTTTGGGTCAAACAAATCGAGATCCTGCATGGGATTGCTCCGGGCGCAAAGCGCATCGCGTTTCTTCTCAACGAAACGAATGCGGGAAGCTTTGCAAGATGGACCGAAGCGCAGCGGGCCTGCGCCGCGTTGAATCTGGTTCCTGTTCGCGTTGTCGCCAATGCGCCAGACCAATTTGCCGCGGCGGTCGAGCAAATTGTCCGGCAGCAATCGCAGGCAGTCGCAGTCCAGTCAGATGGAATGTTTACTTCCGAGGGCTCGCGGCTGCTGCAGTTCATGCAGACAATCGGCTTGCCTGTGGCGTACCCGTACCGCGGATTCGTCGATGCGGGCGGGTTGTTTAGCTTCGGTACCGATGTGGCTGCGGAGTACCGCTACGCAGCGAAATTCGTTGACAAAATCCTCAAAGGTGCAAAGCCCGCCGACCTTCCAGTCGAACGGCCGACGAAGTTCGAGCTGGTGATCAACCTCAAGACTGCCAAGGCACTAGGACTGACCATTCCTCAATCAATCCTGCTGCGGGCGGACGAGGTGATTCAATAGCGCACCAGTGCATTGATAAGTATTGCCAAATGCGCAACTCCGATAGCTGACCGTTTCGACCGACTCCTTGTGGCCGGGTGTGTGAGACCACGAACGGCCGCTTCGTAGAAGTAAAACAAGAGAAGCGATGGCTCGCCGTCTGGCTGCTTTGGAGCAACCCGGCTGGCAGGTTTGGGCACCGTGAGTTCGATGATCTGACAAGCGGTCATTCGATCGGCAGCCATCTGCAACGTCAAGTTCCGAGGGGGACCTGGCGTTGGCAGCGAACGAAGTCAACGTCACCCGCGAGGGCCTTGTGTCCGGGCGCTCCACAAGCGGCACCTCACTGCGGGACTCCCCTCCAGGGCTTGCAATGCGGCCCGGGCGTGCGAAGCGCTGACAGCCGGACCGGGACAAATTGCACTGGCGATAAGCGGCGGCTTAAGAGTCGGCCTCAGTCGCCGCGATCAACTTTCTGCACTATGAGCCATTGGATGGGACCGTGCTCGATGCGCATGGACCCGCTCGGCAAGGGCACGGCACGGCTGCTGCGCGACTTGGCGGCGGCGGGTGCCGAGGTCGGTCGCTGTGATGCTTTGACATCAGCCGGGCAGCGCCAGTTCGCGCGCCAGGTTGCTTCGCACCCAGGTGATCTGGCCCGCCGCGACGTTGCGAGCCTGCCAGCGGCGGAATTTCGGATCGGCGGACAATGGGTCGACTACTTTGGCGTATTCGACCGCGTTCTCGAACTGCACGACGAGCACGTAGTTACCGAGCTCTCCGGCGGTGACGGTCCACAGCCTCGGGCTCGGTGCACCATGCTTGCGCCAAAGCGCGGCCCCTTCCTCCATCGCCTTCATCACTGCAGCCATGTCGGCGCCGGGGTTGGGTCTGAAGACATAGCGGGCTTCGTATGCCATGTGCGCCTCCTGTGCGGTGGAACGACAAGTGGACCATTGAAGCACCGGTGTCCACCGAGTGCAATCGACTTCATCAGGGGTGCCGCGTGCGCCACGATGCGTTCGCTGTCGCCAAGAACGCTTCACTTCCGCGCGCCCAGCAACGAGAGCGGCGACCCGAAGCACGAGCCTCGTCGATACCACCCTACCCTCTCAGGCGATGATCCCAACTTGGTAAAGGCGCGCACTCAGTGCTGCCATGGGCAGTCAGCAGCATGGTCACGACCCGCCGTGTGCGCAGCATCTCAGCGCGCTTGAGTTCGTCCCTATGCGCCTGGTTCAAGCCGCATCGGCCGGTGAGCGTCAGATTCCAAGGTCAACCGGCCACCGCCGGCGAAATCCGCCATCAGCAGCTTTCGGCAGTAGCCGTCATTCGGCAGGCCAAAGTCGAACGGCTGCAGCCAGTCTAGAGCCGAAGTACAACTAGCTAGCGGTCATCGGCCGGCTGCTGTGCGGCCTACCGCGCCTTCAGAATTTGCTCCTTCCCGCCCGCAGCCACTGACCCCGCACGATGCTTCATGCACAGACGGCACGAAACACGGCAGGCGTCTTGATGTTGCCGACGAGGACCCGATGATCGCCGGCGGACGGGCCAGCGCAGAGCCGCTCGGAGTCGGTCGGCTCACGACTCGCCCACGCAGGATCTTGGCGTTCTTGCCGCGTCAAATCAGCCCATACTCGGTCGCCAAGTGCGCTGCTGCCTTGCGGTTCGCTACGCCGAGCTTGGTGTTCAGACGCTGGAACCTCGAGTCGACCGAACCGGTCGACAGTCCAAGAAGACGGGCTATCGTCTTGGTCGTGTTGCCGAGCGATTCATGGTTCAGCAGCACGAGGTCCATCGATGTGATGCCCGTGGCCGCGACCAGGTCGTCACGCAGGCGCTGAAGCCACCACTCATGCAATTCCATGGCCACGCCTCGGGCAACGACCTTGAGGTGACGTAGCCCTCATCGTCAAAATAGCCGGCCCTCGACGAACCCAGACACAGAACCCCTGTCCGCGACAGCCCCCCGTCGACTACGCGCTGTACATCCTGTCTGTCACGCTCGCGCAGCTACGGCTGGGCAAGTCGCTGTCGGAGGCCTACTTCCACGCCCTGAGCTTCACGGGCAAGGTGGTGATGTTGACCGACCTGACTCTGGCCATCGGAGTTGTCACGTGGGTCGCCAGCCCGATCAAGTTCCAGGCCGACATGGGCATCCTGCTCGCATTCATGTTCCTTTGAAACATGCTGGGCGCGCTGGTACTCCTGCCTGCACTGGCGTGCTTCCTCCTGCCCACCGGGGCGCCGGCTCGCGAACCCGGCGTACAAGGCGTGCCTCTTCCGGACGCATCCCGATGACTCGTGCAACCCGTCGCAAACCATAAGCCAGCACCCCATGAACAAGCGAACTCCCATCATCATTTCCTGCGCCCTTACTGGGGCGGGCGACACCCGGCCGAAGAACCCCGGGGGGGCCCCGTCACCCCGCGCGAGATCGCGGATCAGGCCATCGATGCCGCGCGCGTCGGGGCGTCCATCGTTCACATCCACGTGCGCGATCCGGAGTCCGGCAAGCCCTCGACCAAGTTCGCGTACTACGACGAAGTCGTGCAGCGGATCCGGGATTCGCGCTGCGACGTCCTGATCAATTTGACGACCGGACCGGGCACGATGCTGACGGTGCCCACGGATGCGCCATTCCGGGTTGCGCCGATCGCGAACGCCGAACTGATGACGCCGCAAGAGCGCGTGGCCACATCCAGGTCCTTCTGATCCGAGGAAGCATGCAGAACGAGGACTCCCTGGCCGGTGAACTCGCGCTCCTTCTCGAAAGGAGTACTCGTCCATGTTGTGATGCCAGCGGTGTGATCGGGAATGCCGTTCTTGAAGGTCGTCACGCCGGCCGTCCATGCCGGGTGCGGATAGGTCCACGAGGTGGCATCCCGGTCGACGCCAGGCGCGACCTCTGAGAGAGAGCCGTCGTTGATGGAGCTCGCTGTGCCGCTCTTCGTCGAGGCCAGGTAGAACGCTGCAGCCTGCGTCTTCGCCGGCGGCCATTGGTCGGCCTGGCCGTACGTTCCCCGACGGCGACCCAGAGCGGAACTGACCAGCGGCGGGTTGGCTGCCCGCAAGCAGACAGTTGGCCTGAAGGTCGTGCGTCCGGGCTTGCCGAAGCAGATATCCGCTCGCGCCGCCCCGGCCTTCCCGCGGCACATTGTTGCGCCAAGGGGCGCGCGTCGTCCGGCTATGCGCACAATAGGGCATGGAGCCCGGTGAACTCCTCCCCCGACTGGTGGCCATACTGGCGGCCGATGCGGTGAACTATTCGCGGTTGATGGCCGGCGACGATCAGGCCACGATCCGCGCTCTCGATACGGCCCGCGAGGTGTTTCGGCGTTGTACAGCCTTACACGGAGGGCGGGTGGTCGACACCGCGGGCGACTCCGTACTCGCGGTCTTCAACACAGCGATGGGCGCGACGTCCGCGGCTCTCGCCATCCAATCGGACCTGAATGCGAAAGCGGAGCAGGCAATCGCAGAGCGGCAGCTTTGGTTCCGGATCGGCCTACACCTGGGTGACGTGGTGGAAAAGCCGGACGGCTCGATCTACGGTGACGGAGTGAACATTGCTGCTCGCCTACAGACGATCGCAGCGCCCGGCGCTGTTGTCGCATCCGAATCCCTCCGCTTGGCGGTTCGGGGAACCCTGCGCGCGGCTTTCGAACCTTTGGGGGAGCAGCACCTCAAGAATGTGGAAGAGCCTGTCACAGCCCACCGCGTGGCGACTGGCAGTGCGTCGGAGCCTCGACGGGCCGCTGCCCCTTCTTCGCCGACTGCATCCCTCCTCTCGATCTTGGTGCTGCCGTTCGTCAACCACACTGGGCTCGAGTCGAAGCGCTATATCGCGGACGCCCTGACGACGAGCATCACCTCCGACCTCACGCGTCTAAGAGACGTGTTCGTGGTTCCGGCCGCGACGGCATTCACCTACAAGCACCGACCCTTGACGCTGCCTTCCGTAGGACGCGAGGCCGGCGTGCGCTTCGTTCTCCAAGGCAGTGTGATGTCGAGCGGACGGCGTTTGAGGGTCGCTGCCCAGTTGGCAGACACGAGAACGGATTCTCAGCTCTGGAACGAAACCTTCGAGGGCGATCTGAAGAACTTGTTCGCGCTTCTGGATCAGGTCACGGCCAGAGTCGGCAACAGCATCGCCCCACTGATGGTGATCGCCGCGGCTCCTGCAAGTGATTGTCAGGTCACCGATGCTGCGGTCGGGGACCTTCTTCTTCGAGCGCGCGCGTTGGGAATTCAGACTCAATCGCTCGAACGCTTTGCGGAAATCGAAGCGATCTACCGCCAGGTACTCCAGAGAGACAGCGCCAATCTGTCTGCCATGGCGGGCCTAGCAGCGGTCCTCGCCGTCCATGCAGATTGGTTGGAGTACACGGACCCGGCCCAGACTCAAAAGCTCACAGAAGCACGAGACTTTGCCCTCGCCGTCAAGGCCGTCGATCCTAGGAACGACCGCGTGCACGTCGCGATCGCTTTGTATGCCCAGCATGTCAACGACTTCGGAGCGGCCAGAAACGCTTGGGAGGCGCCGTTGCGTATGAACCCAAAGAGCCCGGGTGCTTACCTCAACCTTGCGGTGTTCCACTTGTACATGGGCGAGCCGGCTCGGGCAATTCCCCTGTTAGAGAGGTCATTGGACTTGGATCCGAAAGGGAGTGCCCATCTGTTTGCCGCGCTGGGTGCGGCAAACTTCGCCCTTGGCGAGAACGACGCTGCCATCGACTGGCTCCTGAAGGCTCTCGATTTGAACTTCGAGAACCTAGACATCTTCTCGAACCTGGCCATGGCGTACGCCAACACAGGCGATGTTGCGAAGTCAGGGACGTTTGCCGAACAGTATCGGAGGCGGGCCGAGGTCGCGGGGGTTGGGGGCCCACGGATCAACAAGCCGAGGCCGAACAGCCCTGCCGCCTACGTCTCGTTCTTCTACGACAAGCTATTGCCCGATTGGGAACGAGCGGGCTTGCCTTGAGCGCTCGGCGAAGTCGCAAGGCGAGACGCCCGGTAGCGGACGGTCGCGAACGCCGGCTCATAGCCGACCGCTGTCTTAGCCGGGTGCCTGCTTCAAGCCTTCGCCGATGTCGCTCGTCATCGTTCTGAAGCGCCACTACCTCCAGACACATCACGCCGGTCGCGAGTCGCACGCCATCCAGAACGCACTGGCACCGCCGCTACTTCGCTACTTCTGGCACCGCAGGAGACCACCATGCCCATCCGCGTAGCCTAGCAAAGGCAGTCTTCGCTGAACATTGCGATGGCAAACGCCACGGTGCTTGTGGACTGAGCGCTTGCGATCTATCGCGCTATCGCGTGCACTTTCCGAGTGAACTATCCAAGACCATGAGCAACCGGCCCGACCACTTGGTTTCGCCCACGCCTTTTGGCTTCATACAGGCGCTGGTCGACCATTGCCAGAATTCCCGAATCGCCGTCGCCCGCCTCGTCAAATTGCGCAATGCCGATACTCACGGTGACCCGAAGGTCGGGATGTATGGTCGACCAGTCCGCTGTCTCGACGGCCAGACGCATTCGCTCGCAGGCATCCACCGCTTGCTCGGCGTCAAGCCCATGCAGAATGACAGCAAACTCTTCGCCACCGTAGCGCGTGACGATGTCGCCCGCACGTGCGTTCTGCGTCAACAGACCGGCCAGTCGACGCAACACTTCATCGCCAACAAGGTGCGAGAAGTGGTCGTTGACCCGCTTGAAGTGATCCACGTCGAGCAATGCGATGCAGCAACGCTGTCGGTTTCGGCGGTCGGCCGTGACAGAGCGCAGTTCCTTGTCGAACCTCCGGCGGTTCCCGATACCGGTCAAGCCATCCTCGTAAGCGGTTCGCATCGACTGCTCAGCTTCGAGGGCCAAATCCTTGTTGTTGCTTTCGAGCCTATTCGCGCGAGCCTTCTCCGCCTCGGCAGACGCTCTGGCCTGGTCTACCTCCTCCCGGATGGACATCGCCGCGGCATGGACGCGGGAGGACTCGGCCGAGAAGCGCTCAAAGCTCCGAAAGTAGCGCCGATGCCAGGCGAGTGCGGGCTTGAAGTCACCCAGCGCTTCGAACAGTTCGCACAGGGCCAAGCAGCAGTCCGCAGCCTGTCGCTCGTCCCCCGTGGATTCGAAGACGACCAACGCCTCCTCAATGAGCGATTTCGATCGTTGATGTTTGCGCTCCAGCAACTCCAGGTCCCCGAGCTTCTTGAGGGCGAGTGCGCGATACAGCGACCGCTGTTCCCCCAAGGACAGGAGCATGTCTTCGAGTTTTCGGCGCGCCGCCGCGAGATCGCGGGACTCGATCAGCGCGCCGGCCTGAAGATATCGGCCGAGGTGCACTCCATGAATGCATCCGGCCGCTTGGGACTGTTCCTCTGAGTCCGCGGCGTGCAGCATTGCCCGGGGCAAGAGCGTTGCATCGACAACGCCGCCACTGGCGCATTCCTCTCGGGCAATTTGGTGTTGCATGAGGCAGAGGCAACAAAGCCCGCGGTTGGCCAACGCCAGCAACTCGGGGTCTCCAGCCTCTTGCGCCATGGCCAGCATCTTCTGGTAGGTCTGCGAGGCCGCTTCCAGGGTGCCGAGTGCTATCTGCGCCTCTCCCAGCGGAGACAGCGCTCGCGCCAACGTGTCTGGGTCAGTGCCCGCCAGGCGGACCGCTGCATAGCTTTCGGCCATCGCCTCGGCGGTGAGACCAAGGCGGCCGAGTATCTTGGCGTGTCCGGTGCGCGCCCTCGCCTGCCGACGGATGTCTCCGATGTCCTCGGCGCACTGAAGGGCGCAAAGGACGTAGCGAAGCGCTTCGTCGAACGAGGCCTGGTTTCGCTCAAGTTGCGCGAGCAGAAGAAATAGGTCGATCCGAGACGCGATCGGCAGCGCGTCGCTTCGCACCAGCAGTGCTGTGCCAGCATGCTTTGCTTCCGCCACCCGGTTGGCCAAGTAGAGTCGTCTGATCTCTTCCAGAGTCAGGGGCACCTGAGCCGGGTCTGCAAGCGCGCTAGAACTCTCTCGAAATTTCTGCATGGTGAAGTACCAGTCGGCAGGTCGCGCCCGACCTGAAGGTACTTTTTCACACGGCATTCGCACACGTGTTCGTTCGAGGAACTTGGTCTTGACCCGGCAGACTACGGGACACACTCGATGCGGCGGACCAAGGCGACGTTGATCTACCGGCGCACGAAGAACCTGCGTGCCGTCCAGTTGCTGCTTGGCCACTCCAAGTTGGAGTCGACCGTGCGCCACCTCGGCATCGAGGTAGACGACGCCCTGGAGATCTCGGAGCAAACTGAGATCTGATCGCCGGGGCGGGCCGTCCGGCCGTTGGGCAGAGGCGCCTCTCCGGACGGCCCGACCTTCTGGCGAAGGTACCGCGCCTGCATGTCCACGCGTCCGATCGGGTGGTCGGGCCACCATGTCGACGGGCGGCTTCCTGGTGCGGCCACGTATTCACAGTCCCGGCCATCTGCTGACATTGGAGCTCTGCGAACGTATGGCACTGATCCCGGACATTGGAGATCGATGCCAAAGTGGCAGCATGAAGCTGACGTCCGATCCAATAAGCATCTTCAGGTACTCCTGTAACCGTGCGCGAATCACTCGATCACCCTAGTCGCCTGCACCAGCAGCGAATTCGGGAGCGTCACGCCGATGGCACGAGCCGTGCGTTGGTTGAGCACCAACTCATAGACATTCGCCTGCTCGACGGGGATGTTGGCCGGATCTGCTCCCTTGAGGATGCGGTCGACTAGCCCAGCCGAGCGACGAAACAAGGCGAAGTAGTCCGTGCTATAGCTCATGAGCTGGCCGGCATCAGCGAAAAGAGTGGCGAAGGCGCAAGTCGCTGAGCGGTATTTCAACGCCAGAGATTCGAGTTGCTGCAGCCTTGGGCCCTGAATGAACCAGGCGTTCGCGACCATAAGAAACCAATGAACGCCTTGCTTGGCCATGTTCTCAAACGCCAATTCGAGTTCCTCGGGCGTATCGACCCTGAACTGAAGCAACCCGATCCCTAACGTCTCTGCGGCCGTGGAATATTGCGATAGCGCAATTTGCGTCCCGGGCTGACCTTCCTGATACACGAGCACGCCCACCTTCCTCAGACTCGGGATCGCCTCCTTGAGTAGTGCCAGGCGCTTTGACGAGAGTTCGTACGTTTGGATTGAAAATCCCGTGGCTCTGATGCCCGGGTGTGCGAGAGACCTCACCAAACCGCTGCCCACTGGATCGTTGCCAACTGCAAAGACGATCGGCGGTGGATCGGCAGATCGCGCTGCGGCCATCGATGCGACGTCGGTAGCAGAGAAGAAAACATCGGGCTTGAACACCAGCAGCTCGGTTGTGAGCGTCCGAATTCGAGCGGCCTCTCCATCGGAATAGCGGACATCGACGATCAGGTTTCGACCCTCAACCCAACCAAGTTCACTCAAACCCTCGTAGAGCGCGTCCAAGTACGGCTTTGACCCCGCCTGCGGAAGGATGGTCAGTACAGCAATGCGACGCATCGGGCCATCCGCCCGAACGTACGGCACTGCGCATGCACTCACACATGCGGCGAGCAATAGTCTTCGAGTTGGGCATGTCATTCGACCACCTCATTCGCAGGCAGCAGCAATGATTGTGGGATCGTCAGTGGATCGTTTGGCTGTCTGCACCAGGACGAAGTCTCGCACGAAGCCCACGTTGCGCGGTTGTTCTAACTGCCCAGTGGTGAGCACCTGGCTGCATTGGCGGCTTTGATCGCAGAGGCCCGAACGGCAGTTGAGGGTCGGCAGTGCCAGTTCGATGCCTTGACCAGCAGACATACAGTTGGCCCTTGATGCCGCCCGGCATCGCGGGGCAACGAACGACAGCTTTGGAGAAGTCGTCACCACGCTCAGTCAACGAGCTACGTCGGCCGTACTTTCGAACCGGTCGTTGGCGACGCGATTTTCTTGATGGGCGAGCGACCGCAAATGGCCGTCCGGAGCCGACCATCGGACAGCTCCAGTGGCACCTCACCGCCGTGTCGCCGACATTCGACGACCGATGACCGCTCTGGTATGAGCACCAGCCAGTGAGACCTGGCGGCCCGGCGCGAGTCGACCCACAGGCGACCGTCAGGCGGCCAGTTCCGTCGCCGCGAAGCAGACAATCCATCCAACTTGCTTCAGCATCGTGCGAGTGCGCACGCTGGCCCGCTGGAGCCAAGCCTCGTTGTCCACAACATTGCGGGTGAACTCGAAGGTGCTGGAGCCTGAGAATGATCTCAATCCCGCGTCGGCGAACTGGCTCCCGCAGTCTGTCCTGAAGTCAGTCCATCATGCGGGATGTTCTTCCCGAATGTGCCCACACTAGCGCTAAGCGGGGCACTCGACCTTTTTTGACAGGGGCGTACGAGTGGCAACAATCGCCGAGCTATCCCAACCGGTTCCGCAGCGACCGCTCAACCGCTACAGCCCACTCGACAACGAGCCTCAAGAGATTGTCAGATTGGCCACTGCGAACGCGAGGTTGATTGCCAAGACGTTGGGCATTTCGGCTCAGCTGGCGGAGAGGATCGTCACGGCCCGACAGACCCTTGCGCTGGACAAGTACACCGATCTGTTCGCGATAGAGGGCGCCGTGCGAGCCGATGTCGAACGCATTCGCCGCCGCAGCCTGCTCGAAGGAGACACCCTCGCCGTGATCACCGACGTTTCGCCAGCAGGCGGGAGGATCATGAGCCACCGGCCCTTCACGCTCCGGATGGATTTCGCTTCAGTCCCCGGCGCACCGCCGGTGCTCGCACGTGTGGCGGTCGAATGGGCCGGAAAGCCATTCGTGATCGAGCAAAAGATCACCCGTGCGAACCAGAATGCGGGATACGTTGACCTGCGGTTCGACCGGGCCCACACGCTTCCACCGGGCCCGGCCGTGTTCCGTGCGGCACTGTCGACGCGACATGGCGCGCAGGCGGAGTTCCGGGTTACCTGCGTTGTCTTGCCGTCAAATCCGTTCACTGTGTCCCTGTCGCCGGCCGGCAGTTTCGTGACGGGTTCCTTCAGCGCCCGGGGTGTTCGCAACGGCAACGCCTTTGATACCGGCATCGGCGTCACGTTGATCAACGGCGACGCCACCGCGGTCGGCGTGTCTTCCCAATTCACATGGAAGTTCTGGGACGGGGGAATCGGTGGCTCACTCGTCGAGCAGGGGACCGGGTCGTTCGGCGGATCCATTTCCGTTCCGGCGTTCGGTACTTGGGGAGGTTCAATCGGCTTTCACTCGCCTCAAGGCAGCGGCGTGTTCAGCAAGTTCGACGGACGCGAGGACATGACGATCGAGATCATCATGGTCAAGGCTCCGAATGTCCCCGTATCTGGATCGATCACGGCTCGGACGATGTTCCAGTTCGGCGTAAACGTGACTCAGGTCGCCTTTGAAGACTTCGTGGACCAGGAGAACGTCGATTTGAATGCCGCCGCAGCGGTCACACGCACGATCTACGAGCGCCGCGACCTGACGTTCAGCATTGACAACCGTGGCATCGAACAGGCGCGCGTCGGCGGCTTTGAGTCGATCACCTCGGAGGGCGAGGCGCGTGATCTTTGGGAGCAATGGTCTGGGCCGAACACCAACAACAACATCGATGCCTTCGTTGTGAACCAGCTCTTGCTGGATGGCCAATACGATGGACTGGATGGAGACATTCCTGGGCCGACTTCTCACGGTGGACGCAGCAGCGGCACGGTGCAAAACAAGTCCGGCTATGTCGACGCCGGCGGTGCGCGACGGCTGCACGTGGAGTATCTGGGCATGCTCATGGCACATGAGCTGGGCCACTATCTCGGCCTACAGCACACCAACGATGCAGGCAACCTGATGTTGCCCAGCAGCGGAACGACCGACACGGTCCTGTCGTACGACCAGTACCGAACGATGATCCGACACGGTTGGGTCTCGATCGGCTGACCCAATTCGCTCAAGAGGCACGACTGACATGGTTACCAAACGCAAGACTGTCCCGGGAGACCCGTTTCGGTTGAATGAGCCCGTCGCCAGCGTCGCGGGAGGGAACCGACGAACATCGGTCGCCCAGCGGGGTGATCTGTTCGCCAACATCCGTGCCCGCGAGCGTTTGCAGCGCGTGTTGTTGCGCCATGACCCCGACGGTGCAGCGCCGAAGTTGAGCGCGCGCGACATGGGCCTGTTGCGACAGATCGCCACGGAGGGCGCTCTAGCGAATCACGCGCCGATGATTCGAAGCAGCGCGATCGCGCTGTTGGGCACCGCACCGACGCCGGAGAACCTCGAGCTGCTGGCGGAGCTTGCACTCGCAGGCGAAGACTTCTATGCGCGAAGTCATGCACTCCTTGCGCTCGGCGCGACTGGCCTAAAGGTCGTGGCACCGCTGTTGCGAGACGCGTTGAGCGCGCAGGAGCCAACCGAGCGACAGGCGGCCGAAGCAGGCCTGAGGGTTCTGGCTCGCCGCGTCGGCGTGGCGACTCTTCGCGTATTGCGTGAGAACGAGAGTGATTCCCTGATGCAGAACAACCTCGACCGAGTCCTTCGGTCGCTCAGCGAGAAGCCCGCGAAAAAGGTGGCGAAGAGTCAGACCGCGCGCGCTGACAGGTTGGCCCCAACGGAAAAATCCTGATCCCTCAGACACTGGTCTCGTGCAGTGCCGGCAGGGCGACCTGCCAACTCGGGTGAGCTGCCGCGAAGCTGCCTGCCGCCAATGGCTGCAGTTGGCCGCGACTTGCCGGACATCGGTCTCCTCGGAGGGTCAGCTCACCGGCGCATCGCCGACGTTCGAACCTTAACGACGGCTGTGCGATGTGAAGCGTGCGCGCGCCGATGTGAGCGCCATACCCGGACGCGACCCACAGTTGACCTTCGACGGACCGAACAGGTTGCCGCAAAGCAGCCGGTTATTCACGCAGTCACAACATGCTGTCTGCTTGGCGCATCAGCCGCGCACGGCGCGAAATGCCTTGACGGCGACCGAATCGCCTGCCAACCTCCCTGCGCCGCTCGGCTATTGGGCGGCAAGGGGAACGGCGATGAATGCATTGTCTGCAGTACCCGCACCTGCGGTCGCCGACACCGGCGGGCGACACTCCCGATGGACGCTGGTGGCGGGCTGCCTGACCCTTCTGGTCAGCGGCTGCGGGCAGGCACCGCCAAAAACGGACGCGTCATCGCAACTGATCGCGCGCGGCTCGTACATCGTCAACGCCGTAGGGGCTTGCGGCAACTGCCACACGCCCAAGGACAGTTCCGGCAGTCCCGACTTAACGAGGCGACTTGCAGGCGGGGGCATATGGGTCACCATCCCTGCGTTCGACGTCTACGCGCCCAACATCACTCCCGATGTCGAGACCGGCATCGGCAGCTGGAGCGACGAGGACATCAAGCAGGCCATTCGCAAAGGCGTTCGACCCGCCCATGGCCAGCTTGCCAACGTGCCGCTCGCCCCCGTCATGTACTCGAGCTACTACAAGGTGCTGACGGACGGCGACATGGACGCCGTCGTCGCGTACTTGAAGTCGGTCCCGGCGGTGAAGAACAAGGTGCCGCTGCCCCTGTACAAGGCTGCTGCCCCGGCAGTGGCGCCGTATCCCGGCGCTGAGCGCAGCTATACGGCCGAGGAGATGCGCAGCCCCGTTACGAGAGGACTCTACCTCACGACCATTTCTCATTGCATGGAGTGCCACTCCGGCCGAAAGGGGCCGGTGTCGGACCACATCCAAGCGCTGGGCAAGGGCGGCAGGGCGTACACGTCTGACGCAGTCCATGGCTATCCGCCGGACCTGAAGGAATGGGTCGCGAGCAACATCACCTCCGACCCGGTGAAGGGCATCGGCGCCTGGTCGGACGCGGAAATCAAGACGGCGATTACGCGCGGCGTCTCTCGCGACGGGCATAAGCTCAAACCGGCGATGGCGTTCGGCTTCTACGCGGGGATGTCAAACGAGGACTTGGACGCCGTCGTCGCTTGGCTTCGGACCGTGCCACCTTAGGTGGACGCTTGCTGGCTTTGGAGGCTGGGTCGCCGAAGTCAAAGGTGAGAGGCGGTCAACGTTGCCTCGCCGGCCTCAGTCGACTGAGGCCGGGTGCGACGTTCGAATGACCGCTTCACTTCCCGTCGAATCGATGCTCACGACCCGAAGCGGCCCTCTGGCTTGGGCCCACAGCACGCACGCCATTGCCGAGCTTGGTCGGTTCCTTCATCATCACCTCCTCGCTCAGGCGCGGAGCCGTGAAGCAAGATGAAACCGAAGGTGCACCGTCGCACTGTCGATCTTCCTGGTTATCCAGGCTTGTCGTCATTTTGCTTAGGTGTGGGCGTAGCTTCGTTCAACCGTTAAGGAGAAGGAAATGAAACGCTTAATCACCACTTTGCTTATGCTGATCTCTGGTGTTGGCAATGCTCTTGCTCAGAATGCATCTCTAAAAGAGCAAGTCGTTGGGACTTGGATTCACGTTTCGACCACCGTTACCGCCTCTGATGGTAAGAAAAGTGACCGGCCAGGCCAAGGTGTCTTGATCTATGCCCCTGAAGGTCATTTCGCCTTCGTGAATGTGGCGAATAATCTTCCCCAGTTAGCAGCCAACAATCGGGATAAGGCGACGGCGGAAGAAGCTAGGGCTATCGTTGCTGGTTCGATAGCCTATTACGGCACGTACACCGTCGATGAAGCGACGAAGACTATTGTCCCGAAAGTTGAGGGATCGACATTTCCTAACATGGTTGGAACCGATCAAAGCCGGGTTGTTACGTCGATAACGGCAGACGAAATGCGATTCATAAATCCAAAGGCGCCGGCAGGTGTGCTGGAGATAGTTTGGAAGCGAGCCAAATGAGCGCAAAGATGAAGGGCCGCTCCTGGCCGACTGCAGGTCCACAGTCGACACGCGCCACCGACAGCTCACTGTTTCAGACGAGGTCGCCCCAAGCCGCAATGGCGGCCGTGGGCTGTTCAACAGTCGGCGCGCGTCGGTTGCCGTAGATCCGTAGACGACCCCTCGTTCGCACGCGCGCCATCTCTGAATCGATCTCAGCGCATGTCGCCAGTAACAGCCATCACTCGATGACCTCCGCGCTCAGCAACAGTGACTGCGGGATCGTCAGGCCGAGTGCCTTCGCCGTCTTGCGATTGATGACCACCTGGAACTTCATCGGCTGCTCAATCGCCAGATCGCCGGGGTTTGCGCCTTTCAGTATGCGGTCGACATAGCCGGCGACGCGACGCGACAGTTCGACGAAGTCCGGTCCGTTCGACATCAGCCCGCCGGCCTCCACTTGCGTGCGCAGCAAATAGATGGCAGGAAGGCTGACGCGCGCGACGAGTTGAGGCAGCCGCGCAGGTGGGTTGTTGAACACCGAATCCCCAATGACCATCAGCGCTTCGGCTCGATCGGTGACGGCAGCCTGGAGGGCCGGCTCGATCTCGTCTGTCGTCCGCGCCTGGAGGAGTTGCATCTGAACGCCCAGTTGCAGCGCCGCCTGCGAAGCCTCCTGCAGGACCATCCGATGCATCTCGTTGGTCGGATTGACCAGCACGGCAATGCGCTTGGCACTCGGGACCATCTCGTGCAGCAGTTGCATGCCTTTGGCGACGAGATTGCCTGGCACAAGGGCGGTCACGCCGGTCAGGTTGCCGCCGGGGTGGGCGAGACTCGCCGCGAGCCCCAAGCCCACCGGATCGGAGACGCCAATCATCACGATCGGGATCGTCGACGTGGCGTCCTTGGCGGCACGGGTGGGTGGCGGCGTCGCCGCGACGATCAAGTCAGGGCGAAGCGCGATCAACTCTCTGGCGAGGGCCGGCAATAGGTCCACCCGACCGGCTGGATTTCGGCGCTCGATGACGAGGTTCTGGCCCTCGACATAGCCGCGCAGGCGCAATTCCTCGTAGAAGGCCATCTGATTCGGCGAGCGAAGGTCTGGTGGCGTCATCTCAAGCACGCCGATCCGATACACCTTCGCACTCGTTTGAGCCGGTGCATCGAGCGGCAACAGCGCAACGCCGCCGGCAAGGGCGAACAGAAGTCCCCACAGGTAGCACTTCATCGTGCCGCGTCGCGTGACGCCCTCGATCGCGACATCATCAGATCACCTTCTGGTACTGGAAGCCGGATGCTATGCCACTTCAGCTTTGGACCTGCCGGAAGCAGACATCCGGTCACAGCTGCTTGTGGCCGACTGCCGGTACTTGCCGCGGGCGGCTTCGGAGCAGCCTGGAATCAACTCGCGGGGCGGAATCGCCCTGTCGCCGAGCTCGCCCCAGAAAGCGTCGGCGTTGAACTCAGGATTCCGGTTTGTGTGTGACCCCGTGGTGGATATCGGCAGTCGGCCAGAAGCGGGTGTACCCGAACGGCAGGATTCGTCTGAGGCCTCTTACGCCGCCCTCAACATTCCGCTGCGGTCGTGGCAGTTGAGGTACTCGAAGAACTGCTCATCCGCGCGAGCCACCGTGACCTCGTGGTAGAGCTTCAGCTTGGCCGCCGGGCCGAGAGTCGACAGGTACTTCATGGCGGCACCGAAGATCGCCACGTGAGTGGGGTGTGATTCGGCCCAACGTTCGAGCGCGGCCAGGCTTTTCCACCAGCTCATGCCGAAGCTCTTTTCGGTGCTGCGGCCGTCGGCTGTTTCCACGCTCAGGTAGCGATTGGCAAAGCAGCCGATCGAGAGGCCCTCGTCTCGCAGGAAGGCCATGCCTGCACGCAATACCGGCTCCACATCGCGCTGATACATTGCTCGCTCTTCGGCTTGCGTGTCGCCCCAGTCTTGGCCGGAGCGGATCAGGCACAGGTTGTCGTGCGGCAGCACCGTGACCCGCCCACCGTCGCGCACCAGGCGAGGCGCGCCGCTTGGCTCCATCGCGTCGTTCTGCGAGGCCGGGATACGGTCGCGCGCACCGCCCCAATAGGCATGCTCGGTGACCATGTCACTCATGCCCGCGGCGAGCGTCGCGATGCCCTCGCGGCGATCGGGTGCGGAGAACAGCGTCTCGTAGCGCCGCACCTCGGGGCGCACGCCTTCGATGAAAGTGCCCACGTCGGCGCGCGGCTCGTTGGTCCACTTCGCGCCGTGCACCGCAAACCATGCGTCGAAGCGCGCGGGATCGTCCCAATACGCCGCGCAGATCACGTTCGCGTAGCCGGCTTCGTCGGTGTAGCGCGATCGATCCCAGTGCGCCGGGCCGCCGTCAGATGCGAACGAAGCCGCCAGATCACTCAGCGCCACGTCGGCCGCAGCCGCATGGCCGAAGTGCTGCACGCCGAAATACGCCATCACGACGCGCACCACGCCCGGTGCGTGGCGCGCGACGAAAGACGGATACGGCGGCACATAGTCGTCTGGGACACGGCGGTGGCGCGTGCGCGGGCACTGCAGGTGTGCGGGAATGGCCGATTCCATGGTGTCGTCCTCCGCGGTTTGTCAGGCGGCGCGGCGCAGCGTGGGCGGCGCCTCGGCCAGGTCGTCGCGTTGCGGCACAGGCGCCGTCTCGTCGTCTGCGTCTGGGCCCAGTTCACCGGTCGCGCTGGTGCGCACCACCATGCGGTCGCGCGGCGTCTTGTCGAGCAGCAGCCGTGTCACGTCAGGGCGCGAGTAGTGGCCAGCCGGGTCGGCCGCCGCCTTGGCCAGCGAGATCATGCCGAGATCGAGATCGGCGTAGACGATGCCCTCCGCATCCTCGGGAAGCGGCTCGTGCATCAACTGTCCATCGGGCGCGTAAATGGCCGTGAAGCCACCGCCCGTCAACAGCAGCTGTTTCTTCATCGGATCGTCGCCGCAGAGCAGCTGCACCATCTTCTTCGAGACGGTGGCGCACGGCGCTAGCACGAAGCACTGGCCCTCAACCGCGTAGATGCGGCTGGCGGCGTTGTTCACTTCGGGTCCGAGCGCGTAAGCGCCGCCGCGGTACAGCGAAAAGCTGGGCCACGCTGCGATGTGAACCTGTTCGTTCTGCGCATACATCGCGTACTTCGACAGCGGTTGCAGGTGCTCCCAGCAGCACAGCGCGCCGATGCGGCCGAGCGCGGTGGGGTACACGCTCAGGTCGCTGCCGTCGCCTTCGCCAAACACGGTGCGCTCCACGTGCGTAGGCTTGAGCTTGCGACGCTGCGCCACCGTCCGGCCATCGGCATCGATGATCCACTGGCCCATGTAGAGGCTGCCACCCTGCTTCTCGCTCAAGCCCATGACGACCACGATGCTGTGCACCTTGGCCGCGTCGGCAATGCGCTGCGCTTCCGGCGTGCCGTAGACCAGCGAGTTGTCGTGGTAGCGCTGGATGAATTGCATGCCCCAGGCTGGAGAGTCGAGCCAGATGAACCAGGGATAGCCGGGCAACCAGGTTTCCGGGAACGCGATCAGTTTGGCGCCGTTGGCGGCGGCCTCGGCGATCAGGCCGATCGCCTTATCGATCGACGCATCGAGGTCGAGGAACACGGGGGCGGCCTGAATCGCGGCCGCACGGAACTTGGGGTGGCTTGCTGGCATGGTGGCCTCCAGTGGGGGGTGGTACAGATGGTAGGCAGGCGTCTCCGCGCTGGCTTGCCTGAGCGTGGCGCAGAGCTTGACTGCAACGCGCAGCGCCGTTGCGCCGCCCGGCGTGCCGACCTATGCTGGCGCATGTCCCGCACCCTCAGCACCCACGACGTCGCCGCACCGCGCCGGTTGGCGTTCTGGACCGACATGGTCTGTCACACCTACGTGCAGCTGGAGTGCGATGCGCCCGAAGGCAGCGCCGTCGTCGACGGCGAGATCGTTTCCGACGAACTGGCCACGCTGCAGCTATCGCGCGTCACCGCCACCGCGCAGTTCGTGCGGCGCACGCCGGCGCTCATCTCGCGTGCCAGCGAAGACCATTTTTTGGTCAGCATCCAAACCCAGGGCCGCGGCGTCGTTTCGCAAGATGGGCGCGACGCGGTGCTTGGCCCCGGAGACTTCGCGTTGTACGACAGCACGCGTCCCTACCAGCTAACCTTTGACAGCGCCTTCCAGCAGTTCGTGCTCAAGCTTCCCGGCCCGACGCTGCGCACGGCTCTGCGCGACACACAGCGGCTGACGGCCACGACGGTGTGTGGCGATCGCGGCGCTGGCCACTTGATGATTCAGATGATCCGCACGCTTGCCGCGGATATCGACTCGTTGGCACCGCAGTCTGCTGTCGCAGTGGCCGACAGCGTGTCGCAAATTCTCATTGCCGGCCTCGCTACCTTGCCCGCAGCCACGCAGGTTCCGGTGTCGCGGCTAACCGCCTATCATCGCGAGCAGATCAAGGCGCTGGTGCGATCGCGCCTGGCCGACCCCGATCTCGGTGTGACGCAGATTGCGCAAGCCCTGCGGCTCTCGCCGAGCACGTTGCACAGAGCCTGGGCCGGCGAACCGTGCTCGGTGAGCGATTGGATCTGGTCCCAGCGCCTGGACGCCGCCCGTCGCGACTTGTGCGACCCGGCGCGTGCCACGCGCAGCGTGAGCGAAATCGCATTCGCCTGGGGCTTCAGTGATGCGGCGCACTTCAGCAGAGCATTTCGCGCACGGTTTGGCTGCTCCCCGAGCGAGATGCGCAACGCATGATCGCGGCGGCCAGGGCGCCTTCAGCTTCGCAACGAGAACATTGCCGTCATCCCAGAAGGGCTCTTGCCGATGGCGGGTGTGCTTGAGCCGCAACCGTCGCAGAGTGAACGAGCCCGGAGATATCGCCGGCCTCGGCGAGGTCGGAATGCCGAGCGGCATCTCAAGCCACCAGTTGAGGACCGCTTCCTGCTTTGCCGCTTCGACGCGCGACCGCGCCGTCTCGACACTGAGCGGTTTAGTCCCCTGGCCGCAAGCGGCCGGGCCATCGTCGGCTTGTCAGATTGGCGACCCGAAGATCGCGTCTGACCTCGTCGGCACCGTCAGCGTCGCCTTTCCCGGATCACCCTTCGTCGGCCGTCTGCTCGGCTTCCTCATCTGCGACAGGCGCGGCCGCCTTCCTCGACTTCGACACGACGACCGGCGCCGCGGGAGGAAGTGCAATTGCATCGCGCGCTGCGGCGGCCTGCGCCTTGGTCAGCGCCTGCTCGGCATGGCGCGCTCCGAACTCGATGCGCGGTCGCCAGGTCGCCGCCAAGGCGTTGCTTCCCAGCGCGGCCCGAGCTGAAGCGATATAGCCCTCCAGCGACGCCACCGAGAGTGCATCGAGCTTGTCGACAAGCCCCCTCTCTTCCTCGAGAGTGAAGGGCTCCATGGGCTTCGGTCCGATGTCTTTTTGCATTCCCCGAGATTAGTCCGATTCGCAACGAGTTCCCGCGATCGAAGCGCACAACAAGAAAAGAATCCAGGTTGTCGCATGGAGCCCGACCACGTGCCGGCACGGGCGCCGGGAAGATGGGATTGGCATCGGAGTACGCTGTGGCTCGCGACCACGCCCTGAAGCGCTTGACCCGAACCATGAATGCGACCGAGATCGTCAGCTTCCGCGACTACGACTTGCTCTGCGGCGCCAAGGCTGCAGAGCCGGGCATGTTCTCATCGACCCTGGTGGTCTCTCGGCGCACGTGGCCAAGCAGACCTCGCGTCATCGCGATGTCCCGCGGCAGCTTTGCGACGGAGGCCGACGCGATCAACTCGGCCCGTGCGCAGGGCGTTCAATGGGTGACGGACTTCGGGTAACCGTGCCGAGGTCGCCCCGGGTGGGCCACGGTGAACTCCAAGGGTGGGTGCGGTATGACTTCTCGATCGGGCGTGGCCTCGGGTCACGCCTCGATCGGCAAGTTTCGCGAACAGGTAGTCCAGGTAGTCCCGGCCAGTTGCTGCTGGTCGCCAAGGGCCGCTTTTGGGCAGCTCCTCTGCCAGTAGCTGAGGGCCGATAAGCAACCTGCCAAGAATTTGCGCTTCGCCCCAGACGATTGTCGATTCGAGCGGTCTTGGTTCGTCGTTCAGGGAGGAGGTACAAATATGCCCAAGATCATCGTGAATGCATTTCTGACCCTGGACGGCGTCATGCAAGCGCCCGGCGGCCCGGACGAGGACCCCGAGGGTGGCTTCTCGCATGGAGGCTGGCAGGGCCCCTATTCGGACCCCGTCATGGGGCGGCTGGTGACAGAAGGACTAGCGGACGCGGACGGATTCCTGCTCGGGCGCAAGACTTACGACATCTTCTCCAACTACTGGCCGAAGGTTACGGACCCCGACAACCCGATAGCGACTGCGCTTAACTCGCGGCCGAAGTACGTGGTCTCGCGCACGCTTGAACAAGTTGCGTGGAATAACTCCCACCTGGTCAAGGGCGATGTGCTCAGCGAACTCCGGAGTCTGCGAGCGCACCCCGGGCAGACCCTGCAGACATGGGGCAGTACGGAACTTCTCCAGGCACTTCTCGAGAACGACCTGATCGACGAGTACCGGCTGTTCATCTTCCCGGTGATGCTCGGGTCCGGCAAGCGGCTGTTTGGCAGCGGCACGGCTCCGATGGCGCTCAAACCCATTGAGTCGGTCACGAGCGACAAGGGTGCGACCTACCTCCGACTCGCGCGCGGCGGGAAACCGGAGTACGGGCAGATCGATAGATAGGTCGCGGCGGAACAGACACCGACCACTCCTGGAGCATTCGCAATCACGCACTTCGGACCACCCGCAATCGGCCAGAAGTGACCGTCGCGACAAGTGCACGGATGCCCTCGCGTGAGGACGCGCTCCAATGGGCCGCGAAGATCGCGGTCGCCTGTCGGTGCGCTCAGGAAGTCCGAGAACTCATGGACGATCCGGAAGCCTGACTACCCCTGCACGCAGCGCCGAGCCTCGAGCACCTGGGACATGTCGCCTGTCGGCTTACTGGGGCGGCCGCGTAGGCGTGCTCGCGGCCAGGAAGAGACGTCCGGCTTTGCGCTTCAGAGCGGTCGCTCACCCCCTGACGAGCGTGAGCGGCAGGGTGCTTGGCTACGACACCGCTATCGGTCGCGGCCCTCCGAGCTGGAGCGGTGACACGAACTGGTGTTGCCGACCTTGCCGACGGGTTTACTTGGTTCCGCTGCGCGCCAACTAACTCATCGACTCAGGATCCCTGCTGCAGCTTCAATGCGGCCAGAATGGCGTCATCGCGCGTGAGGGCACGCCCGAGCTTGAATGCACGATCAAACGCTGCCTCGGGATGCCTCGCCCGTACGTCGGCGTGCCGGCATTCGACCTGCGTGCGGTCGGATGGCAGCAGCGGGATGTTCGATCGCTCGCGCAATGCCGCCGCGGCGCCCAGCAACTGCGGCGCGACGGATTCGACCGCATGCGTCGCGGCGATCATCTCGAGCAGGTCCGGCAGCCCGGCGTCACGCGTGGCCCGTTGTTGTTCGCCGAGCCCGTCGAACAAGGCCCGCCGCGCGGCGTCGCTGTCGCCCAGCGTGGCGTGGATGCACCCCACCGTGCACAGCGCGCGCGCCCGGTACAGAGGGAAGCCGAGCTCGCGATAGGTCTCGGCAGCGGACTCCGCGTGCGGCAGCGCTACCGCCCCTTCGCCCATGGCATTGAGCACGGTGGCATGGAGGACGGCTTCCCTTGCGCCGCACTTCGGATCGTGCAGCGAGCGAAAGGTGCGCAGGCTCTCGTAGGACAGCGCGCGCGCCTCGTCCAGCCGTTGCTCGTTCAGTGCCAGTTGTGCCAGCAGCCCCAGCGTCACCGCCGCGTCGTGGTGATTGCCGATGCGGCGATGCTGGACAAGGGCGTCGTCGAGCAGGCGTCGAGCGGACGCGAAATCGAGCTGTTCCAGGGCACATTGGCCGGCATGGTGAATGGCCGACGGGGTGTCGATCACGCACCCCGAATCGACCCCCAGCTTCGCGCTCTGCAGGAACAGGCTTTGCGCCTCGGCATGTTGACCCCGATCCAGCGCGGCTCGCCCCAGCTCCATCAGCGTGAGCGCTTCGAACCGGCGGTCACCGGCGGTTCGTGCGAGCGGCAGGGCGCGCAGCAGCAGCGGCTCGAAGCCATCGGGACCCTGCGAATGCATTCGGTCGCAGGCCAGCCACAGCAGTGCTTCCGCTTCGCTGCCGGCGCTGCCGAGTTCCGCTGCCAGCGTGACGGCCTCGCTGAGGAGGTCGTCGCTGCGCTGCGTATGCGCCAGCTTGTAGGCGCAAAGACCTGCCCCGATCAGCGCATCGAGGCGCACTTGGTCGCGCTTCGTGTGCAGGGTGAGTGCGCGCCCGAGCCGGCTCCAGGCTTCGGTGTAGTGGCCGCGGGTGTCCCAGAAATAGCTCAACGCGGCGGAAAGTCGCGCGCAGTTCGCGGGATCGGCGTTGCCGGACCAGTCGAGCGCGGCGCGCAGGTTGTCGTATTCCGCTTCGAGGCGGTCAAGCCATTCGAGGGCTGTCGGCCCGGCCAGCGCCTTCGCGCCGGTCTCGGCAAGGCGGGCGAAGTAGGCGAAATGACGCGTCCACACCGCGGCCGCCAATCCGGATTCGATGAGCTTCTCGCGCGCGTACTGCTTGATCGTTTCGAGCAGCCGGTAGCGGGTCTCGGCGCCGTCCTGCGCCTCCGCGATCAGCAGGGATTTCGCCACCAGGTGGTCGATGGCATCGAGCACGCCACTGGCCTTTTCGGGTCCGTCAGCGGCGACCCGTTCCGCGCCCTCGAGCGAGAAGCTGCCAGCGAAGACCGCCAGCGCGTCGAGCACGCCGCGTTCGTCCGCGGTCAGCAGTTCGTAGCTCCAGTCCACCAGCGCGCGCAGCGTGCGCTGCCGCGGCAGTGCCGTGCGCAGGCCGCCGGTGAGCAGGTGGAACCGGTCGTCGATGCGGTGCGCGATCTCCTGCACTGACAGCGCCATCAGCCGCGCCGCGGCGAGCTCCAGCGCCAGCGGAATACCATCGAGCTGCCGGCACACCTGCGCGATGGCGGCGGCGTTGCGATCGGTCAGCGCAAAGCCGGGCTGGACCGCGAGCGCCCGGTCGATGAAGAGCTGCGCGGCCTCGCTGGCGACGACGTCGGCCGGCGTCGCCGACTCGGCAGGCCCGGGCAGCGTCAGCGAGGGCACGCGATAGAGGGTCTCGCCCTCGACGCCGAGCGCCTGACGGCTGGTGGCCAGCAACTGCAGCCGAGGCAGTGCACGCAGCAGCGTGCTGGCGACCTCCGCGGCTTCGTCGATCACGTGTTCGCAGTTGTCGAGCAACAGCAGCACGCGCTGGCCTTGCAGCGTACTCTGGATCAGCGTCATCGGCGGCGTGTCACCCTCGGCGCGCGCGCCCAGCGCCGCCGCGATGGCGCCGGGCACAAGCGTTGCATCGGTCAGCGCTGCGAGCTCGACCAGCCAGACGCCATCCGGAAAATCGCCAACGTGCTGGCTGGCAACTTCGAGCGACAGCCGGGTCTTCCCGGTCCCGCCCGCACCGACCAGCGTCATCATGCGCGATCGGTGCAGTTGCTCACGAATCTGCGCCAGGGCCTGCTGGCGCCCGATGAACTGCGTCAGCGACGGCGGCAGGTTGGTGCGCAGCGCCTCCTGCGTGCGGATGGGCAGGAACTCGGATCGCAGATCAACCGCGCCGAGCTGGTAGAGGCGCTCGGGCCGGGTGAAGCCGCGCAGCGTGTGGTCCCCCAGGTCGCGCCATTCGGTGCCAGGGAGCGTGCTCCGGTCGAGCAGCGCGACGGTCGCTGCGGTGACGAGGATCTGGCCGCCTTGCGCCGCCGCCGCCACACGCGCCGCGCGCGCCAGCGTCGGCCCGCCGAGGTCTTGATCCTCGCCCTCCTCGACGGTCCCGGAGTGCAGGCCCATGCGCACGGCGATGCCGGCATGCTCCGCAGCGCACAGCGTGCGCTGTGCCTCGACGGCGGCACGGACGGCCGCGCTCGCGTCCGCGAAGGCGATGCAGAACGCGCCCTCGTCGATGCGCAAGATGTTGCCGCCATGCCGGGTGATCGCATCGCGAAGCAGGGCATCGTGGCGCGCCGCCGCCGCGCTGCGCGCATCGGCGCGGGCCGCGCCGTCCTCGATGGCGGTCAGGAGGAAGGTCATCGACCGCGTGGGCGGCGCGATCGCCGGGGTGATTCGCGAGTCTTCAGCGACCTGGCCGACGAAGCGGTAGCCCCGCTTGGGCAGCGTCTCGATGAGTCCACTGCCCAGGGCCTTGCGCAGCATGGAAACGTGCGAGGCGAGGGTGCCCTCCTCGACGACCGTGCCCGCCCACACCCTCTGCAGCAACTCGTCCTTGGTGACCAGCCGGTCGTGCGCCACCACCAGGGCGATCAGCAGGTCGACCGCCTTGGGTGTCAGCGCGACGCGCTCGCCGTCGCGATACAGCACCCGACCGCGTGCATCGAGGCGAAAGGGACCGAACTGGTGGCTGTCGCTGGCCGGCATGGGCTGCATGAGGAATCCACAAGAAAACCACCAGATCTTATGCAGGACTTTCGCCGGCCCGGTTCCTACGATGACTTCCACACCAACCCAACCCCTGGAGAGCACCATGTCACTGCGCATCAACGATACCGCCCCCGACTTCGAGGCCATGACCACGATGGGCCCGGTCCGCTTCCACGACTGGATCGGCGCCGGCTGGGCCTGCCTGTTCTCGCACCCGAAGGATTTCACCCCAGTGTGCACCACCGAGCTGGGCTACATGGCGCGCATCGAGCCGGAGTTCACCCAGCGCAACTGCAAGCTCATGGGCCTGTCGATCGACCCGGTGGACACGCATGCCAAGTGGGCCGCGGACATCGAGGAGACCCAGGGCTACCTGCCGAAGTACCCGATGATCGGCGACACCGACCTGGCCGTGGCCAAGCTCTACAACATGCTGCCGGCGGACGAGGCCGGCACATCCGACGGCCGTACCGCGGCCACCAACGCCACCGTGCGCTCGGTCTTCATCATCGGTCCGGACAAGAAGATCAAGCTGATGCTGACCTACCCGATGACCACTGGCCGCAACTTCGACGAGATCCTGCGGGTACTCGATTCGATGCAGCTCACGGCCAAGTACAAGGTAGCGACGCCGGTGAACTGGAAGCAGGGCCAGGACGTGATCATCACGGCCGCGGTGTCCAACGAGGAGGCGGACAGGCTGTTCCCCGGCTACAAGACCATCAAGCCCTACCTGCGCACGACGCAGCAGCCGGGCTGAGCGACACCAAGACCAGCCCCCGCATCACCATCCTGGGGGCCGGCTTTGCCGGCCTGGAGCTGAGCACGTGTCGGCGGCCGCGCAAGTGAATCCGGTCGCCACTGCCAGAACACCGCCAGAAACCCGCGTATAAAACGTAAAACGGCGACCACCTTCGTAGCCGCCGTGTTCTAAGTGCCTGTCAGCACTGGAGAATTCACTGGTGGCCTGGGGCGGAATCGAACCACCGACACGCGGATTTTCAATCCGCTGCTCTACCAACTGAGCTACCAGGCCGTGAGCCGACGATTATAGCCGACGCGGTTCGGCGGCCTGCCTCAGATGCTGCCGCCGCGCTTGTTGCGCGAGAGGTCGACGCCGAGTTGCTTGAGCTTGCGGTACAGGTGCGTGCGCTCGAGGCCGGTCTTCTCGGCGACGCGCGTCATGCTGCCGTTCTCCTGCGCGAGGTGGAACTCGAAGTAGCTCTTCTCGAACGCATCGCGCGCCTCGCGCAGCGGGCGGTCGAGGTCGAAGCTCTGCTCGGACTGCGGCCCGAGCATCATCGGCATGGTCGGCAGCATCGCGCCGCCGGTCATCGCGGCTTCGACGGTCAGGCCGTTCTCGCCCGAGTTGCTATGGTGCTGCGAGTTCGGCTGCGTCACGTTGCGCGAGGCCGGCTTCGCAAGGCCCTGCTCGACCGCGCGCAGCAGCTTCTGCAGCGTGATCGGTTTTTCGAGAAAGGCCATCGCGCCGAACTTGGTCGCCTCGACCGCGGTGTCGATCGTGCCGTGGCCGCTCATCATGATGACCGGCATCGTCAGCAGCGAGGTCGCGCCCCATTCCTTCAGCAGCGTGATGCCGTCGACGTCGGGCATCCAGATGTCGAGCAGCACGAGGTCGGGGCGCAGGCGCTCGCGGCAGGCGCGGGCCTGCGCAGCGTTTTCGGCCAGCTCGATCGTGTGGCCCTCGTCGGCCAGGATTTCGGACAGCAGGGCACGGATGCCCAGTTCGTCGTCGACAACAAGAATGGTGGCCATCTCAGACGCCGTCGGGCCGCCAAGGGCTACGAAGGGGCCCCTTCGTGGTCCTTGCGGCTGAGCGCCCCCATGGGGGGCAGGAACGTAGTGACGTGGGGGTTGTCATGAATGCTCAGTGCGCGCCGGAAGCGGCCGGGGTACCGGGTAAATCGGGGGATGCGGCAGAAGACAGGGAGGCGCCGGCTCCGGGTGCGAATTTCGCGAATGATAGCGAGACTTGTGCCCCGCGCGGCAAACCGCCGGCCGCGTCGCCCTCGACGCCGGTGCCGAGGTTGACGATCCGCACCCGCGCGCCGTGCTCATCGGCGATCTTCTTGACGACCGCCAGGCCGAGGCCGGTGCCCTTGCTCTTGGTCGTCACGTAGGGCTCGAAGGCGCGCTTGAGCACCTTGTCGGAGAAGCCCGGCCCGTTGTCGATCACCTGCAGCCGCACCGCGCGCGGCTCGCCCTGCTCGGTGCGCGCGACCTCGGTGCTGACGCGCACCCGGCCGTCGGGCTGGTCGACGACCGCGTCGAGCGCGTTCTGGACCAGGTTGTGGATCACCTGGCGCAGCTGCGTGCTGTCGCCGACGATCGCCGGCAGCGCCGACCCCAGGTCGGCGTGCAGGTGGCCGGTCTCCTGCGCCGCGCCGTACAGGCCGAGCACCTCGGCGACAAGCGCGTTCAGGTCGATCGGGATCAGGTGCGCGGCCGGCAGCCGCGCGTAATCGCGGAACTCGTTGACCAGCGTCTTCATTGCCTGGACCTGGTTCACGATCGTGTCGACCGAGCGCGCCAGCATGGCCTGGTCGGGGCCTTCGAGCTTCGCGCCGAGCTTGTGCTGCAGCCGTTCGGCGGAGAGCTGGATCGGCGTCAGCGGGTTCTTGATCTCGTGCGCGAGGCGCCGCGCGACCTCGCTCCAGGCCTCGCTGCGCTGGGCCGAGACGAGCTCGGTGATGTCGTCGAAGACCATCAGCGTCGCGCCCTGCGGCATCGAGGCGCCGCGCACGAGCAGCGTGATGGAGTCGCGTTCGCGCGCTGGCTGCGCCGGCGTCTGCAGCTCGAACGAATCCTGCCAGTGGTCGCGCTCGCCGGCCTCGGGGCTGGTGCTGTGCAGCTCGAAGCGCTGGCCGACGGCCTGCGCGAACTCGGCGAGGCCCGGCACGTCGGCCAGGCGCTGGCCGCGGTAGGCCGACAGCGGCAGCCGCATGATGCGGGTCGCGCCGGGGTTCACGGTGTCGATGTTGCCGCGGCGGTCGAACACGATCACGCCGGCGGTCAGGTTGTCGAGGATCGTCTGCAGGTTCGCGCGCGCGCCCTCGACCTGCACGACGCTGCGCTGCACCAGCTCGCGGGCCTCGGAGAGCTGGGTCGTCATGTCGGCGAACGAGCGCGTCAGGCCGCCGAGCTCGTCGCGCGAGGCGAACACCGGCTTGGCCGAGAGGTCGCCGCCGGCCACCTGGCGCATGCCTTCGGCGAGCAGCAGCAGCGGCCGCGCGAGCTGGTTCGAGAGCGTCACCGCGAGCAGCAGCGCGCCGAACACCGCGAGCACCAGCGCCAGCGTCAGCGTGCCGATGTACATCTTGCGCAGGCCGCCGCGGGCGAGCGCGCGCTGCTGGTACTCGCGGTAGGCGCTCTGCACCGCGAGCGCGTTCGCGGCCAGCGTGCGCGGCAGCAGCTGGTTGACGAGCAGGTAGCGGTCGCCGTCGCCGAGCGAGAAGGTCGTCGTCGGGATGAACGCGACCGCGCGCACGCGCGCGCTGTTGGCGCCGGTGTTGGCCGCGGCGTCCTCGTCGAGCCCGACGAGCTCGCTGACGACGCGCTGGTTGCGGGCCTGGCGCAGCAGCGTCAGCGACGGCCGCTCCGGCATCAGCCGCGCCGCGGTGCCGATGCTGGTGCTCAGCAGGGTCTGGCCGGTCGCGTTGATGATCGCGATGTCCTGCGCCGAGAGCTGCTCGCGCAGCCGCTCGAGCGCGAGCGATTGCGCCGAGCCGGGGGTCTCGCCGAGGCGCTCGGCGGCCAGGCGAGTCTTGGTCGCGACATCGCTGACGATCGCGTCGAGGGTGCCCTTGCCGAGGTTCAGGCCGGCGTCGAGCGCGCTTTCGACCTTGACGTCGAACCAGCTCTCAATGCTGCGCGAAACGAACTGGTAGCTCACGGTGTAGATCAGCACGCCGGGCACGACGCCGACGAGCGCGAAGATCGCCGCGAGCTTGAGCAGCAGCCGGCTGCCGAACTTGCCGCGCTTGACGCGCACCAGCAGGCGCACGCCGGCGATGCCGATCACCAGCACCAGCAAGGTCGCGACCGTGACGTTGACCCAGAACAGCCAGACGTAGTGGCGCTCGTACAGCGCCGGGTTGTTGGTCGCGATCGACAGCAGGAACGCGAGCACGAGCCCGGCGCCGGTGGCGGCGACCGTCGAGATGAGCCACGCCCAGCGCTGTGCTTTGGTCATGAGACGAACAACGTGCGGATCGTCGCCTTAATTGATCTTCTGCGTTCGCTGCACGGACATCGCCCAGTCGGCCTGCCCGCCGATGCCGATCTGCATCGGGCGCGGCAGCTGCGAGGTGTCGAGCCGGAAGCTGAACTCGACGTAGTGGCGGCTGCCCTCCTCGATCTGCGGGCTTTCCGCGATCTTCCAGCGCGCGCTGCGGCTGATCGCGGTGAAGGCCTCGGCGCGGGTCGGATAGTTCTGGCTCAGCCCGCCGTCGAAGGTGACGCGGTAGGTCGAGGTGAGCGGCTGGAACACGATGCGCCAGCGCCGCACCGCGTAGCCGACGCGCTGGTCGCGCCAGTAGAAGCGGTTGCGGAACACCTCGGCCTCGGCGACGAAGAACAGCGGCACCGCCTTGCTCAGCGCGTCGTCGACGCTGCGCGAGAGCTCCAGATTGACCGCGTAGCTGAGGAACAGGCCGTCGTCGGTGTGGCTCAGCTCGAACGTGGTCAGCTCGGGTTCGGCGGCGGTGGCGGCCGGCGCCGAGCCGACGAGCCAGATGGCCAGCGCGATCCAGACGGCCGCCAGCCAGCCGATGCCGCGCGGGGCGCCGGGCCGGGGTTCGCCGTCGTGGGGTGCCGCGCAGTGCATGGGCTCAGGTCGTCTTCTCGGTCTTCTCGATCAGGGCGTAGAAAAATCCGTCCGCGGCCGCACCGATGTCGTGCCCAGGGCGCTCGGTTGCATTGTCGGGCAGCGGCAGCAGGTGACCGGGCGATGCCGGGCTCGCGGCCAGCGCGGCGCCGGGTTGGCGTTGCAAAAAAGCGTCGATCTGATCCTGGCCCTCGGCCTTGAAGACCGAGCAGGTGCAGTACAGCAGCCGGCCGGCGGGCGCGAGCAGCGGCCACAACGCGTCGAGCAGGCGGGCCTGGGTCGCGGCCAGCGCCGGGATGTCGCTGCCGCGGCGCAGCCAGCGCACATCGGGGTGGCGGCGCACGATGCCGGCGGCGCTGCACGGGGCGTCGAGCAGGATCGCATCGAACGGTTGGCCGTCCCACCAGGCGTCCGGCGCGCCGGCGTCGGCCGCGACGCGGCGCGCGCTCAGGCCGAGGCGCGCCAGCGTCTCGTCGACGCGGGCCAGGCGCGCCGGATCGGCATCGAGCGCGAGCACGTCGAGATCGGCGAGTTCGAGCAGGTGCGCGGTCTTGCCGCCGGGGGCCGCGCAGGCGTCGAGCACGCGGGCGCCGGGCTGCAGGCGGGCCGGGCCGGCGCCGATCAGCAGCGGCGCGGCGCGCTGGGCCGCGGCGTCCTGCACCGAGACATCGCCCTGCGCGAAGCCGGGCAGCCGCGTCACCGGGCAGGGTTGCACCAGCCGCACGGCCTGCGCGCCGATCGCCTCGGCCGCGAGGCCGTGCTCGGCGAGCCGCGCGACGTAGCCGGCGGCATCGCCGCGGCGCGCGTTGACGCGCAGCGTCATCGGCGGATGCTGGTTGTCGGCGGCGAGGATGGCCTGCCAGTCGCCGGGCCAGTCGGCCTTCAGGCGGTCGATCCACCAGCCCGGGTGGTTGAAGCGTGCGAGCGGATCGCGCAGCGCCGCGGCGACGAGCGCATCGCGCTCGCGCAGAAAGCGCCGCAGCACCGCGTTGACGAAGGCCGCGCTCGGCTTGGCGCGGCGCCGCGCCGCGTCGACCGCCTGGTCGACCAGCGTGTGCTCGGCATACGGCGCCTCGGCCTGCGGCCAGAGCAGCGCGAGCGCGGTCAGCAGCAGCGCGTCGACCTTCGGCGGCGGCGGCTTCGGCGCGAGCAGCGCGCGCAGCGCCTGCGCCGCGCCGAGCCAGCGCAGCGCATGGAAGCTCAGCGCCTGCGCGCCGGGCCGGGCCGCGGCCGGGCAGCGCGCCAGCGCCGCGTTCAGCGACTGCCCGGCGCGCACCGCCTGCACCGCGTCGGCGCTGTGATTCAGGAGTTCGGCCAGGGGCAGCGATGCGGGGGGAGCAGGCGGGTTCACCGCGCGCAGTCTACGGTCTGCCCTCGCGCGGTTCGGCGCCAGGCCCCCACTGCGGTACGCTTGTTGCATGTAAAGCCCGGAAGGCAGCCATGCGCGGTGAAAAACAACCCACTCCGATATTTCGCACCGAGGAAGACCTCGCCCGGCTCGCCGCGTCCGAGCGCATCCGCTATCGGCTGATCGAAGCGCAGTGCCGCTACCACGCGAACGACAACATCTCGGCGTTCATCGAGGAGGGCGAGATCGACGAGCTGCGCGGCGAGGTCGAGGCGAAGATGCAGGAGGTGCTGCGTGCGCTCGTCATCGACACCGACAGCGACCACAACACCAACGACACCGCGAAGCGCGTCGCGAAGATGTTCCTGACCGAGGTGTTCAAGGGCCGCTACATCGCGGCGCCGAGGCTGACCGAGTTCCCGAACGCCGAGCGGCTGAACGAGCTGATGATCGTCGGCCCGGTCAAGGTGCGCAGCGCCTGCTCGCACCACCTGTGCCCGATCATGGGCCGGGTCTGGATCGGCATCATGCCGAACGAGCACTCGAACCTGATCGGCCTGAGCAAGTACGCGCGCATCTGCGAGTGGATCATGAGCCGCCCGCAGATCCAGGAGGAGGCCGTGACGATGCTGGCCAACGAACTGCAGGACCGCGTCAAGCCCGACGGCCTGGCGATCGTGATGGAGGCCGACCACTTCTGCATGCACTGGCGCGGCGTCAAGGACGACGAATCGATGATGACGAACAGCGTGATGCGCGGCGCGTTCCTGAAGGACGCGAGCCTGCGGCGCGAGTTCCTGTCGCTGTTGAGCAAGAAGTTCTAGTAGGAGAACCGCGATGCTGGTCCGACTGATGTATGCGAGCCGCGCCGCCGACGCACGGCGCCCCGAGGTGCTGAACGCGATCCTGAAGCACTCGACGAGCCACAACCCGAGCGTCGGCGTGACCGGCGTGCTGTGCTTCTCGGGCGAGATCTTCCTGCAGGTGCTCGAAGGTGGCCGCGCGCAGGTCAGCAAGCTCTACAACCGCATCGCCGCCGACCCGCGCCACACCGATGTCGAGCTGATCGCATTCGACGAGATCGGCGAGCGCAGCTTCGCCGGCTGGGCGATGGGCCAGGTCAATGTCGGTCGGCTGAACGCCGCGCTGCTGCTGAAGTACTCCGAGACCGCGGTACTCGACCCCTACGCGGTGCCGGCGAACGCCTCGCGGGCGCTGTTCGACGAACTGGTCGCGACCGCGTCGGTGACCTGCCCGGGCAGCTGAGGCCGGGTCACGCCGGCGGCGCCCACGCCGCCATCACCTCGGCGCGCAGCGTCGCCTCGGCGCCGCGATAGCGCGGCGAGAAGTGGAACGGCACCACCTTGCGCGCGCGCAGCCGGTGCGCGATCTGGCCGGCCTGGCGGGCCGTCAGGTGGTTCTTGCGCAGCGCGTGGTCGCGGTCGGCATCGAGAAACACCGACTCGATGTAGAGCAGGTCGACGTCGCCGAGCAGGCGCGCGAGCTGCTCGATGTTGGCCTCGGTGAAGCGCAGGTCGGTGACATAGCCGATGCGCCGCCCGGCGACGCGGTCGAGCACCAGCGGCCGCAGCTCGCCGACGCTGAAGCGCCGCGTGTGCGCGCCATCGCGGTCGCGCCAGGCGACGTCGAGCGGCGTCGCATCCGGCGCGCCGGCGAGCACCGCCTGCTTCAGCGTGCGCAGCCAGGCGCCGGTGGTCAGGCCGAGCGCCTTGACGCGGTCGGCGGCGACGCGCAGCTGCGCCTTCTCTTCGATCGCGAAGGCCAGCACCGGCATTTCGTGGTCGACGATGCAGGCACGCACGCTGAACAGCGGGTCGTCGTGCAGCAGGTCGTCGGCGCGGGCCGCGTCGGGCGGCGCGTCGCTGCGCTCGAAGCGCTGGCGGCTGTCGAAGTGCGCATGGACGCGCGCGCCGTCGGCACCGAGCGCATGCGCCGCGATCGTCATCGGCACCGCGTAGCGATGCACGACGTTCCAGGTGTAGGCGCGCAGCTTGTGCTCGAGCTGGTCGACGAAGCCCGGCCCGCCCCACAGCACGAGGCGGCGCACCCGGCCGAGGCCGAGCGCGAGCAGGTGGTCGAAGCCGGAGAAGTGGTCCATGTGCGTGTGCGTGACGAACGCGTGCGTGACGCGCAGCAGCAGCCGCGGCGCGAGCAGGCCGAGCTCGCCGAGGTCGAACAGCAGCGCGCGCCGCTCGTCGCGCACGTCGACGATCAGGCCCGGCTCGTTGGCCGAGAGATCGATCAGGCGCGGCTCCAGCGTGGTCCGCATCGCGAGGACTCCCCGGCTACACGGCAACCCGCGTCGCGAGCCAGGCCGCGACGCGCTCGGCCGGGGTGTCGATCGCGAGCCACTTGCGCCGCGAGGTGTCGCCGCGCACCAGCTGCACCGCGCGCCTGGGCACGCCGAGCTCGTCGGCGAGCCAGTCGATCAGCAGCTGGTTCGCCTTGCCGTCGACCGGCGGCGCACCCAGGCGCACGCGCAGTGCGCCGTCGTGCAGCCCGTCGGCGGCGGTGCGCTTCGCGTTCGGCTGCACGCTGACCGCGAGCCACGGCACCGCGCCGTGCAGCGTCAGGCAGGGCCAGGTCGTCGCCATCGCCGCATCAGGCGGCCTTCTTCGCCGCCGCCTTCTTCGCCGCTGCCGGCACGCGCGGTGCGCGCGGCTCGAACTCGAACGTGACCTTGCCTTCCTTCTTGTCGAAGGCCAGGCGCGCCTTGAACTTGCGGCGCGTCTTGTTCGAGACGAAGCCCTCGAGCAGGTCGGTCTTGCCGGTCGCGAGCAGCTTGCCCATCTGCTCGCGCGCGACCGGTTGCTGCAGGATGATCTTGCCGCTCTTGAAGTCGCAGGTCACGTTCGCGCCGACCGCGTGCTCGCAGACGTAGCTCGTGCCGTGCTCGTAGACGCGGCCCTGGTCCTTCGGGCAGAGCCCCAGCGACTCCTGGCCCGAGAAGTCGATCGGCTCGCCGGATTCGCCGTCCTTCTTGGCGTCTTCGCCGAAGTCGAACTCGAGCTTCCAGTTCTTGATCTCGTCGTCGTAGGCGAGCCGCAGCTCGGCCGTGAACGGCCAGCCGGCCTTCGAGCGGAAGCCTTCGAGCGGGCCGATCTTCTTGTCGGCGAGGAATCGCTCGACCTCGTCGAGCTCGAACGCGCGGCTGCCCGGGATCTTGCTGATCGAGAAACCGCAGCCCTCGGTCTTCGTCGGCACGCCGGTGCAGGCGAAGCGGCGGTAGTTCTCCTTCACGACACCGCCGCAGTTCGGGCAATTCGTGGCGAGCACCGCGTAGTCGCCGGGAATCGTGTCGCGGTCGTACTCCTTGGCCTTCTTGACGATGCGCTCGGCCATGCGCGCGATCTCGGCCATGAAGGTCTCGCGCTCGAGCTTGCCCTTCTCCATCTCGGAGAGCTGGAACTCCCAGTTGCCGGTCAGCTCGGGCTTGGTCAGGTCCTCGACACCCAGGCCGCGCAGCAAGGTCATCAGCTGGAACGCCTTCGCGCCGGGCACGAGGTCGCGGCCGTCGCGATGGATGTACTTCTCGTAGATCAGGCCTTCGATGATCGCGGCGCGGGTCGCCGGCGTGCCCAGGCCTTTTTCCTGCATCGCCTCGCGCAGCTCGTCGTCGTCGATCAGCTTGCCGGCGCCCTCCATCGCCGAGAGCAGCGTCGCCTCGGTGTAGCGCGCCGGCGGCTTGGTGCGCAGCGCGTTGACGGCCACGTCTTCGGTGCGCACGATCTCGCCGGGCGCGACCGCGACCAGGTTCGCATCGTCTTCCTGGATCTCGCGGCCGTAGACCGCGAGCCAGCCGGGCTTGACCATCACCTTGCCGTTGGTCTGGAACTTGTGTTCTGCATCGGCCGTCTTCACGGTCGAGATCCGCGTCGTGACCATGAACTCGGCGGCCGGGAAGAACACCGCGAGAAAGCGCTTGACGACCATGTCGTACAGCTTCGCCTCGATCTCGGACAGGCTCTTCGGCGCCTGCAGCGTCGGGATGATCGCGAAGTGATCCGAGACCTTCGCGTTGTCGAAGATCTTCTTGTTCGGCTTGACGTAGCCTTCCTTGAGCGCGGTCTTCGCATGCGCGGCGAGTGCGCGCAACGGGCCCGGCATGTCCTCGGTCGAGATCATCTTCATCGTCTGCTGGACGACGGCGACATAGTCCTCGGGCAGGTGCTTGCTGTCGGTCCGCGGATAGGTCAGCACCTTGTGCTTCTCGTACAGCGCCTGCGCGATGCTCAGCGTCGTCTTGGCCGAGAAGCCGAGGCGCGAGTTCGCCTCGCGCTGCAAGGTAGTCAGGTCGTACAGCCCCGGCGAGCTCTGCGTGCTGGGCTTGGCCTCTTCGGTCACGCTGGCCGGCTGGCCGAGCGTGGCCGCGCGGATCGCCTGCGCGTCGCGCTCGTTCCAGACGCGATCGGCGCGCTGCTCGGGATCGTCGGCGTTCTTCTTCCACTTCGGATCGAACCACTTGCCGTCGTACTCGCCGGCCTGCGCGGCGAACGTGGCCTTGATCTCCCAGTAGTCGCGCGCGACGTGCTTGCGGATCTTCTCCTCGCGCTCGACCATGATCGACAGCGTGGGCGTCTGCACGCGGCCGACGGTCGTCAGGAAGAAGCCGCCATCGCGCGAGTTGAACGCGGTCATCGCACGCGTGCCGTTGATGCCGACGAGCCAGTCGGCCTCGCTGCGGCAGCGCGCGGCGTCGGCCAGCGGCAACATCTGCTTGTCGCTGCGCAGGTGCTCGAAGCCGTCGCGGATCGCCGCCGGCGTCATGCTCTGCAGCCACAGGCGCCGCACCGGGTGCTTGCTCTTGCTGTGCTGCTGGATCAGCCGGAAGATCAGCTCGCCCTCGCGGCCCGCGTCGCAGGCGTTGATCAGTTCGCCGACATCCTTGCGCTTGACGAGCTTGACGATCGCGTTCAGCCGGCTCTTGCTCTTGTCGATCGGGTTCAGGTCGAAGTGCGGCGGGATCACCGGCAGGTGCGCGAAGCTCCACTTGCCGCGCTTCACGTCGAACTCCTCCGGCGCCTTGATCTCGAGCAGGTGGCCGACCGCCGAGGTCACGAGGTAGCTGTCGCTCTCGAAGTATTCGTCGTGCTTGTCGAACTTGCCGGCCTGCGGCGTCAGCGCGCGCACGATGTCCTGCGCCACGGAGGGCTTCTCGGCAATGATCAGTGACTTGGTCATGTTTCTTTCGGTGTTCACGCGGCGTCTCGCCACGCATCAATACAATCCGGGCTTCTCGCGCGCACGCCTACACGCGCGCGCACCCATGATTTCAATGTACATAAAGAATCCGATGACGCAAGCCGGTGCCGCGCTCCACGCCGAAACCCACTCCGCCGCCGAGGCGCCGAAGTCCGGCGGGCGGCGCATCCAGGTCCGCAAGTCGGGCGTGCACGGCAAGGGCGTGTTCAGCGTGGCCGCACTCAAGAAGGGCGAGGTGCTGATCGAATACAAGGGCGAGGTCATCAGCTGGAAGGAAGCGCTGCGCCGCCACCCGCACGACCCGAAGGATCCCGACCACACCTTCTACTTCCACATCGACGACAAGAACGTGATCGATGCGAAGTTCGGCGGCAATGCGGCGCGCTGGATCAACCACGCCTGCACGCCGAACTGCGAGGCCGACGAAATCGACGGCCGCATCTTCATCAAGGCACTGCGCGCGATCAAGCCAGGCACCGAGCTGTTCTACGACTACGGCCTGATCATCGACGAGCCCTACACCGCGAAGCTGAAGAAGCAGTTCGAATGCCGCTGCGGCACCAAGGGTTGCCGCGGCACGATGCTCGCGCCGAAGACGCGCTGAGAAGTATCCTCGAGGGATGGCCGACGAGCACGCGATCCATTGGGGCGCCGAGGCGCTGTGGGAGCAGCTCGTGCCGCTGCTGCCGGGGCTCAGCGTCGAGGTCGTGCACCGCACTTCGTCGACCAACACCGCGCTGCTCGAGCGCGCCCGCGCCACGCCCGACACGCGCGCGGACAGTGCCGACGTGCTGGTGCGGCGCAGCGTCGAGAGCGGTGCGTTCGGCCGCCGCGCCGTCGACCTGCAGCCTTGCCTGCTGGTCGCCGAGCACCAGAGCGCTGGGCGCGGCCGGCAGGGGCGGCCGTGGCAGTCGGCGCCCGGCGCATCGCTGACCTTCTCGCTCGCGTTGCCGCTCGCCGCCGCCGACTGGTCCGGTCTCTCGCTTGCGGTTGGCGTGGCCTTGTGCGAGGCGCTCGCGCCGCTCGAGGCGCACGGCAGCGCGCAGATCGGCCTGAAGTGGCCGAACGACCTGTGGCTGATGGACGGCCCGCTGCAGACCGCCGAGCACGGGCGCAAGCTCGGCGGCATCCTGATCGAGACCGTGGCCGCCGGCGCCGGCACTGGCACGGGTGCGAACCGGCTCGTGATCGTCGGCATCGGGCTGAATGTGCGGCCGTTCGAGACGACCGACCTGCGCACCGGCTTCGCGTCGCTGCACGAGCTCGACCCGGGCGCGAGCGCGCCGGCGGTGCTGGCGCGGATCGCGCTGCCGCTGGTTCAGGCGCTGCAGCGCTTCGAGCACGACGGCTTCGCGGCCTTCGCCGAGCGCTTCGCGGCGCGCGACCTGCTGTACGGCCGCACGGTGCGCACGACGCTGCCCGAAGCACCCGAGGGCATCGCGCGCGGCGTCTCGCCGCAGGGTGCGCTGCAGGTGCAGTCGGCCACCGGCATCGCGAGCGTGGCGAGCGGCGAGGTCAGCGTGCGGCTCGCGCCCGACGCATGAAGCAGGGCGTGCCGCCGTGTTCCGGGCGCTGATCGCGCTGCTGCTGCTCGCGAACCTCGTGTTCTTCGCGTGGACGCAGGGCTGGCTCGATGCGGTCGTCGGCGTGCGTTCGATCGGCGACCGCGAACCCGAGCGCCTGCAGCGCCAGGTGCGGCCCGAGCTGATCCGCATCCTGCCGGCCAGCGCCGCGAGCGCACTGACGCCGGTCGCGCTGGCCTGCCTCGAGGCCGGCCCGTTCACCGACGCCGAGCTCGCTGCGGCCCAGGCCGCCGCGCAGGCGGCGCTGCCGGTCGGCAGCTGGGTCACGGTCAAGTCCGAACAGGCGGGCAGCTGGATGGTCTACATGGGCCGTTACGCGAACCGCGAGGCGCTGACGAAGAAGGAAGACGAGCTGAAGCGGCGCAAGGCACCGTACGAAGAAGTGCGCGAGCCGCCGGCGTTGGCGCCGGGGCTGTCGCTCGGGCGCTTCGAGCAGCGCGCCGCCGCGACCACCGCGCTCGAGCAGTTCGCGCAGCAGGGCATCCACAGCGCGCGCGTCGTCGAGCTGGCGCCGGCGTCGACACGGAGTGTGCTGCGCGTCGAGCGCGCCGATGCGGCCTTGTCGACGCGCCTCGCAGCGCTGAAGGCCGACGCGCTCGGCCGCGGCTTCAGCGCCTGCGCGAAACCCGCCGGCTGAGCGCCGGCCCCGTCAGCCGCGCACGCGGCCGCGCCGCGGCGTGACGGCGCGGACGCCGATCACGGCGGCCAGCCAGCCGAGCAGCCAGCCCCAGGCCAGCGCGCCACCGCCGCCCGAGCTCGACGGCGTCGGCGTGACCGACGGCGCCGCTGCGACGGTCAACGTGACGCTGCTGCTCGCGCTGTGGCCGGCACTGTCGGTGATGGTCAGCTTGACAATGACCGTGCCGGCAGCGCTCGGCAGCAGCGTCGCGGTCGCCGCGTTCGTCGCGGTCGTGAACGTGGCCGCGCCGGAACTGATCTCCCACAGATAACTGCTGATCGACTCGCCGTACGCCGCACGCGAGGCGGAGCCGTCGAGCGCGACGGCGGTGCCGGTGGTCGCTGCGGTCGACGCGACGCCGATGTTCGCGCTCGCGACCGCGACCGCCGCGACCGCCTTGCCGGCATCGAGCATGCCGGCCCCGCAGGTGCTGGTCGTGCAGTAGCACTCGGTGTCCTGCGCGGTCGCGCTCGGCGCGGTGCAGGCCGAGATGCCGGCGCCCGCGCCGGTCGTCGGGAACGCACGCGCGCTCGACTTGAGGTACGAAAGCACCTGCGCCGGCGTCAGCGACGGGTTCGCCGACAGCATCAGTCCGACCGTGCCTGAGACAAGAGGTGCCGAGAAGCTGGTGCCGAGAGATGGGTTGACGCCGTCGCTGCCATCGCCGGTGTAAATTGATCCGCCAGAGGAATTCGATACAGGCGTCGTCGTGCCCTTGTTGGTCGTCGCCAGCAGCGGAAACAGGCAGGGCCCTGTCCCGTTGACGCAGTTGCCGGCCGGCGCGGCGATCGCGACCTCGGGACCGAGGTCGGAATAGCCGACCTTGGTGCCGGCATGGCGCAGCCCGGCCACCGCGATCACGCCGGTGCAGCTTGCCGGGCTGCCAACCTTGAGCCCATCGTTGCCGGCGGCGGCGACGACGACGACGCCCTTCGCGGTCAGCTGCGCGACCACGTCCTTGTACGACTGGGTGCAGGCCGCCGTCGAACCCAGGCTCATGTTCACGACCTTGGCGGGGTTCGGGTTCGCCGTCGGCACCGTGCTGATGCCGGCGGCCCAGAGCATCGCGGCCTGGATGTCGGAGTCGTAGCCGCCGCACTTGCCGAGCACGCGCAGCGGCAGCAGCATCACGTCGCGGCCGGCGCTGGCCATGCCGATGCCGTTGTTCGTCGCGGCACCGATCAACCCGGCCGTCTGCGTGCCGTGCCAGCTGCTGTCGGCCTTCAACGTGGGCTTCTTGTTCGAGTCGAGATCTCCGCAGCCGTAGAACTGCCCGCCCACGGTGTTCGTCTCGGTCGCGGTGATCCAGTCCCCCGGATCGGAAGCGTCGGCATCGCGTCCATCGCCGTCGTTGGCTGTCGCAATGCTGGTGGTGGTTCCGCTGCCGCCGACGAAGTCGTACCCGGGCAGCAGCTTCGACGCCAGATCGGGATGATCGAAGCGCACGCCGGTGTCGAGCACGGCGACGACGATGGCGCTGCTGCCGGTCGTGATGGCCCACGCGGCTTCGGCATCGATCGCCGAGACGACGCTGGTCGCGTTGACGATCGTCTCGCTGGTCGGCGCGCGCAGGTACCACTGGCCGGTGGCGGGCGTCACGCTGGTCTGGTTGTTCGCGTAGCGCGGGTCGTTCGGCGCCGCGAGCGCGTACTTGCGCTCGTCGACCTCCGCATAGTCGACATCGGCCTGCGCCGCGAGCCGATCGGCCAGCTCGCGCGAGCTCAACCCCTGGCCCTTCACGACCTGCGCGTGCGCGCCGATCGGTCGGCCGTCGCGCAAGGCCAGGCCGAGCCGCGCCGACAGCGCCTGCGCATGCTGCGGCGCGGCGGCGGCGCCGCTGCTGGCAGCGAGCGCGCGCATCAGCGTCGACTCGGCCTTGTACTTGACGATGACCCGCGCCTCGGTCTCGGCGCGCGCCACCGGCAACGCACGCCGCGCCGGCTCGCGCTCGGCGACCGCGCCCGGCAGCGCGGCCGTGGCACCCACACACACCAGCGCCAGCAGACAGACAGCCCAGGCAGGACGGCGGCGGTGGGACAAGGGCTTCATGCGCGACTCACATTGAAAAACAGGCGCCGGATGGGCGCCTGTCGGTTGCCCCGCGCCGATGCGCGGGAGAGCGGGACCACGCGCTCAGTGTAGAGGCCCACGAGGGCGATGCAGCCGTGCGAGAACGCACGGAAACACAGCCCTTATCGAACGCTTACCGGATCAACAACTGCAGCGGCTGCGCCGCGACATCGCCGACGGCCAGGATGCTGTAGGTCGCGTTCGAGTTGACGGTGCCAGTCATGCTGGCCGGCGTCAGGGTCAACGGACCGGCCAGCGAAGACGTCAGCCCGAAGCTGAATGTGTTGGCGGTTCCGGCGTTGTTGGTGGTGCCGATCAGCGACTGGTAGCTGGAGGCCGCGCCTGCCGCGATGTCGATGCCGACCGGCGACGAGTTGGCTGTCAAGGTCAGCGTGCCGACGGCGCCGGTGACACCGTTGATCAGCCGCAGCTTGGTCGCGGTCGTACTGGCCGGCGGACGGTTGTCGTCGGCGATCAGCGTGGCCGTGGCCGGGCTGCCGGAGACCAGCAACGTCGCGTCGCCGCCCGCGACCAGCGCGCCGCTGGCCAGCTGAACCGAGCTGCCGGCGACCGTGACATTCACCGAGCCGGTCGCCGGCACCAGCGCGTAGAAGCCGAACGCCGGCGCGACGCCGCTGCCAACTTGAACGGTTCCGGCCGTGTTGACCACCGAAGCCGCCACGGCCGTGCCGGCGGAGACCGCGGCGGCCAGGCGCACGCGCGCGTTGGTGTTGCGCACCGCAGCGTAGGCACCCTGCTGGGTCAGCAGCGCGCCATTGAGCAGCGCGCCGCCCGAGGCAGGGGTCATCAGCACGGTAGCGACGGTCTGGCCAGCGATCGTGATCGGCAGGCTCATGCGAATGTCGGTCTTGCTGCCGGAGGCAGCGGCGCACACGTTGTAGGTGCCGGCGCCCTGCGTCAACGAGACCGCGGACGCTGCAGTGAGAACGCCGAAGCTCGTGGTCGGCGAGAGGGCCGTGAGGTTGGCTGTCGTGCAGGCGCCGGTCGTGACGTACACGTCGAGCGCGCCGGCCTCGATGGCCGCGTCGTAGATGCGCAAGGTGGTCACGCCCGCCGCTGGCAGGGTGATGTCCTCGCTGATCACCGCGGTCTTCACCGCACCGCCGGATTCGTAGGCGACCACGGTGTAGTGGTTGCCCCCGGTCAGCGTGGGCGCGATCGTGACGAGCGCGGTGGACCCGCCGGCATCGTTGACCTGCAGCGTGACGCTGCCGCTGGCCGGCGCGACGTAGGCGCTGACGGTATCGGCGGCGACCGCCGGGGCCGCGACCGTGGCATTCGTCAGCAGGTCGATCGAAGCATGGGTGAGCGTCGCGTTCGCGATGCGCACATTCGCGCTCGACGACGAATCGCCGCCACTGCCGCAAGCCGACAAGACCGCCGCTGCCGCCATGCCGATCACCGGCCACCACCTGAAGTTCTTCACGTCTCGAATCCTTGCCTTTGAATGATGTCCGAATGCCCGGCTCGCGGCGCGGGCAGCCGATTGGGCCCGCGGGGTGAAGCAAGACGATTGCTGTGGCGCGTCCGATCGAAAAGAAATGTCAAGCCAGTCCGTCGGGGCGTTCGCCGCAGGCGCGATCATAGGCGGAGCACGGCGCCATGCTTCTTTACGCCACGACCCTGCACGGGAAATCGGTGCCGGCGTATCCTCTCGCCGCAGGTGGATCGCCGATCCGCCGGGAGCAAGAAATGCGTGCAGCGTTACCTCCGTTTCATCCGTCTCGTCCGTTCCGGCCGGCGCTGGCGCTCGTCGTGGTGCTGGGCGCCGCGGCCGGACCATCGGCCTTCGCGGCCGACTATGCGAGCGTCATCTCGTCGACCCCGATCACCGTGCCGGTCGCGGTGCCGCGCCAGGTCTGCAGCCAGGAGCGCCAGTACGTGCAGCAGGCGCCGAGCGGTGCCGGCGCGCTGATCGGCGCGATCGCCGGCGGCGTGATCGGCAACAGCATCGGCAGCGGCTTCGGGCGCGCGGCCGCGACCGGCATCGGCGCGGTCGCCGGCTCGACGATCGGCAACCAGGTCGAGGCCAACTCGAACCCGGTCAGCGAGGTGCCGGTGCAACGCTGCCAGCTGGTCAGCCGCTACGAGAACCGCACGGTCGGCTACGACGTGATGTACGAGTACGCCGGCCAGCGTTACAGCACGCGCATGGCGCGCGATCCGGGCCAGCGTTTCGCGGTCAGCGTGCAGCCGGCGGATGGCGCGTCGAACGCGCTGCCGGTCCCGGCCTACGACAGCGCCGCGGTGCCGGCTTCGCCACCGGCCTATTACGACGCGCAGCCCGCGTACTACGAGCCGCTGCCGCGGCCGGTGTACTACGCGCCGTCGCCGATCTACTACCCGGCACCGGTGATCGGCATCGGCTTCGGCTACTACGGCGGCTACCACCGCCACTGGCGCTGAGCTGATGTCTGCCCCTCGCCCGATGAGTACATCGGGCGATCCCACACAAAAAAACGCGCCCGAGGGCGCGTTTTTTGTGGTCCGGCGCCGCAGCGCCCTACTTCGCGATCACCCGCACCATCTCGAGGATCTTGTTCGAGTAGCCCCATTCGTTGTCGTACCAGGCGACGACCTTCACGAAGGTGCTGTCGAGCGCGATGCCGGCCTCGGCGTCGAACACCGAGGTCATCGCCTCGCCGCGGAAATCGGTCGAGACGACCTTGTCTTCGGTGTAGCCGAGCACGCCCTTCATGGCCCCCTCGGACTGCGCCTTCATCTCGGCGCAGATCTCCTGGTAGCTCGCCTCCTTGACGAGCTCGACGGTCAGATCGATCACCGAGACATCCGAGGTCGGCACGCGGAACGACATGCCGGTCAGCTTCTTGTTCAGCGCCGGGATCACGACGCCGACCGCCTTCGCGGCACCGGTCGACGACGGGATGATGTTCTCGAGAATGCCGCGGCCGCCGCGCCAATCCTTGTTGCTCGGGCCGTCGACGGTCTTCTGCGTCGCGGTCGTCGCGTGCACGGTCGTCATCAGGCCGCGCTTGATGCCCCACTTGTCGTTCAGCACCTTCGCGACCGGCGCCAGGCAGTTCGTCGTGCACGAGGCGTTCGAGATGATCGCCTGGCCGGCGTAGCTCGTGTCGTTGACGCCGTAGACGAACATCGGCGTGTCGTCCTTCGAGGGCGCCGAAAGAATGACCTTCTTCGCGCCGGCCGCGAGGTGCTTCTCGGCGGTCTCCTTGGTCAGGAACAGGCCGGTCGATTCGACGACGATGTCGGCGCCGACCTCGGCCCACTTCAGGTTCGCCGGATCGCGCTCCTGCGTCAGCCGGATCTTCTTGCCGTTGACGATCAGCGTGTTGCCGTCGACCGCGATGCTGCCCTTGAAGCGGCCGTGCACCGAGTCGTACTGCAGCATGTAGGCGAGGTACTCGGGCTCGAGCAGGTCGTTGATGCCGACGACCTCGACCTCGCCGAAGTTCTGGATCGCGGCACGGAACACCATGCGCCCGATGCGGCCGAAGCCGTTGATGCCGATCTTGATGGTCACGGAACTCTCTCCTTGGTAAAGACGAAAACTAGGTCAGATCGATGGTGCCGCAGGGCACCGAGATCGTGATCGACTGACCGATGACCTGACGCGCCGCGTCGCGCGGCAGCTTCAGCGAGACGATGCGCAGCCACTCGATGAATTCTCGGCGGTTCGGGTCCGATCGTTCCACCTCGCCGACCTGGTTGGCTGTGTGCGGCTGAAACAGGCGCAGCCGAACGTCGAAGGGGCAGCCCATCGTCGAGAAGTCGAAGCGCACCGGGTGCTGTTCGAGCTTGTCGACCGCGGCCACGAACTGACGCAGGGGCACGTCCTTCAAGGTGTATCGCATCGAGTCGCTCATGACGAACGTGAACGCCTGCATCGCGGTCAACGACGGGTCCGAAGCGTTCAGACACGGCATTCTGTACTGCTCGACAGCCCTCAGCACGGCCGCAGCAAGGCGGCCGCTCCCGCCGTCGAACAGCACCGTGGGCTGCGGGGGCGACGCGCCATCGACGAACTTCATCTTGACGACCACGGTGCCTTCGGGGGGCTGCCCGAACGAGCGCGGGTATTCGGGAGGACGCGCGCCCGTCACGCAACGCAGCGCCACCGCCGCCTTCGGGTGAGGATCGTCTCGCGGCGCGGCGTAGATCACCTTGCGCCCGTCGTCGGGGACGAACTGGAACTCCTGCACGCCCGTCACCGGCCCTGCACCAGGCGCCATGCACGGCAGGCGATACCCCTTCACGAAGGACCTGACCACGTCGACAAACACGTCGTCGCCGCCCGAATTGAAGGTCGTTTCGACCTTGGGTGGCTTGTCGGGCGCGACGAAGGTGAGGCGGACTCGAACGACGGCTCCGGTCTTCAGCGCGGCCTCACGCTCGGGGTAGGTCGGCCGCGTGCCAGCGCCCGTGTCCAGGCAGCCGAGCGCCGAGTCGGCCGGCAGCAAGGTCAGTTCGCCGTCCGACTGCGCCTGCACGTTCGCGACGGCGAGCCCCGCGAGCATCGCGCCGAAGAGAAGCCGCAGGACGACGCACATGGGCGGAAAGTCGTCGCCTCAGCGACCCAGGACCTTGCGCACCGTCGCGACCACGTTCTCCGGTGTGAAGCCGAAATACTTGAACAGCGCCGGCGCCGGCGCCGATTCGCCGTAGGTGTCGATGCCGACGACGGCGGCGCAGCCGTATTTCCACCAGCCGGCCGTCGCGCCCATCTCGACCGCGATGCGCGGCACGCCCTTCGGCAGCACGCTGACCTTGTAAGCGTCCGGCTGGCGATCGAACACCGTCGTCGACGGCATCGAGACGACCGTCACCGCGATGCCGCTTTTCGCAAGCTCCTGCTGCGCATGCAGCGCGAGCTGCACCTCGGAGCCGGTCGCGATGATCACCGCCTGCGCCTTCTTCTTCAGCCCGACCTCGCTCGGCTCGGCCAGCACGTAGGCGCCTTTCGAGATGCCGTCGAGCGACTTCTTCGGCGCATACGGCAGGTTCTGGCGCGACAGCAGCAGCGCGCTCGGGCGCCCCTTGTTCTCGATCGCGCAGGCCCACGCGATCACGGTCTCGGCGGTGTCGCAGGGGCGCCAGACATCCAGCCCCGGGATCAGCCGCAGCGAGGCCGCGTGCTCGATGCTCTGGTGCGTCGGGCCGTCTTCGCCGAGGCCGATGCTGTCGTGCGTGAAGACGTGGATCACGCGCTGCTTCATCAGCGCGGCCATGCGGATCGCGTTGCGGCTGTAGTCGCTGAAGGTCAGGAAGGTGCCGCCGTACGGGATCAACCCGCCGTGCAGCCCGATGCCGTTCATCACCGCGGCCATGCCGAACTCGCGCACGCCGTAGTTGATGTGGCGCCCGCCGTTGCTGCTGCCGTCGCCGGCGAGGCGGAACGGCACCGTGCTGCTGGTGTTGGTCAGGTTCGAGCCGGTCAGGTCGGCGCTGCCGCCGAGCATCTCGGGCAGCGCTTTCGTGAAGGCCTCGAGCGCGAGCCAGCTGGCCTTGCGGCTCGCGACCGTCTCGGCCTTGGCCTGCGCCGCGACCGCGGCATCGACGACGGTCTGCGACCAGCCTTTCGGCAGCTCGTTGTCGCTGCGCCGCGCGAACTCGACCGCGAGCTCGGGGTAGGCCTTCGCGTACGCGGCGAACGCGTCGACCCAGGCGGTCTCGTCGGCGAGGCCCTGGCGGCGCGCGTCCCACAGCGAATACGACGCTTCGGGGATCACGAACGGCTCGCCGTTCCAGCCGAGCGCGGCGCGGGTCAGCTTGATCTCGTCGGCGCCGAGCGCCTCGCCGTGCGCCTTCGCGGTGCCGGCGCGGTTCGGCGAGCCCTGCCCGATCATCGTCTTGCAGCAGATCAGCGTCGGCCTGCCGCCGCCCGGCGCGCTGCCGCCGCCCTCCGCGAGCGCCTCGCGGATCGCCGCATCGACCGCATCGGCATCGTGGCCGTCGACATCGGCGATCACGTTCCAGCCGTAGGCGCGGAAGCGCTCCGGCGTGTTGTCGACGAACCAGGGCTCGACCTGGCCGTCGATCGAGATGCCGTTGTCGTCGTACAGCGCAACCAGCTTGCCGAGCTTCCAGGCCGCGGCGAGCGCGGCGGCCTCATGGCTGACGCCCTCCATCATGCAGCCGTCGCCCATGAACACATAGGTGTGGTGGTCGACGATTCGGTGCCCGTCGCGGTTGAACTCCTTGGCCAGCAGCTTCTCGGCCAGCGCCATGCCGACGGCGTTCGCGAAGCCCTGGCCGAGCGGCCCGGTCGTGGTCTCGACGCCCGGCGTCAGGCCGTGCTCGGGGTGGCCCGGCGTCTTGCTGTGCAGCTGGCGGAAGTTGCGCAGCTCGCTCATCGGCAGGTCGTAGCCGGTCAGGTGCAGCAGCGCGTACAGGATCATCGACGCGTGGCCGTTGCTGAGCACGAAGCGGTCGCGGTTGGCCCACTGCGGGTTGCCGGGGTTGTGGCGCAGGTGCCGGCCCCACAGCGCGACGGCCATGTCGGCCATGCCCATCGGCGCGCCCGGATGGCCGGAGTTGGCCTGCTGTACCGCGTCCATCGCGAGCGCGCGAATCGAGTTGGCCATCAGCGTCGCGTTCGAGGTGGGGGTCGTGGTGGCCATGCGGGTCCGGGTTCGAGGTGGGCGGGGAGCCGGCCATTTTAGGGGCGGCCGGCGACGCCCCGCGGCCCGGATAATTCGCGCGATGCATGGACTGCACCTGACCGCCGACCTGCGCGACTGCCCTGTCGACCGCGCGGCGATGACCGAGCCCGACGCGCTGCGCGCGCTGTGCCTGCGCTCGGTGCAGGCGGCGGGACTGCAGCCGGTCGGCGAGCTGTTCCACCGCTTCGCGCCGGCGCCGGGCGCGCGCCGCGATGCGCCGGTCGGCATCACCGGGGTCGTGCTGCTGGCCGAGTCGCACCTCGCGGTGCACACCTGGCCCGAGATCGCGTCGGTCACGCTCGACGTGTACGTCTGCAACTTCGGGGTCGACAACTCGGCGCGCGCGCAGGCGCTGCTCGCGTCGCTGCTCGCGGGGTTCGCGCCGGGGCGGGTCGAACGCCACGCGATCGAGCGCGGCGCCAAGGAACGAGTCTCATGAAAGCGATCATCCTGGCCGCCGGGCGCGGCGAGCGCATGCGCCCGCTGACCGACCACACGCCGAAGCCGCTGCTGCCGGTGCGCGGCAAGCCGCTGATCGAATGGCACGTCGAGGCGCTGGCGCGGGCCGGCGTGCGCGAGATCGTCGTCAACACGGCCTGGCTCGAGGACCGGATCGTCGCGGCGCTCGGCGACGGCGCGCGCTTCGGCGTCGCGATCCGCTACGCGATGGAAGGCCGCGACTTCGGTGCCGCGCTCGAGACCGCCGGCGGCATCGCGAACGCGCTGCCGCTGCTGATCGACCACGCGGACGATCCGTTCTGGGTCGTCTCCGGCGACATCTACGCGCCCGCGTTCGGCTTCTCGGGCGAGGCGGTCGAACGCTTCGCGCGGAGCGACCTGCACGCGCACCTGTGGCTCGTCCCGAACCCGCCGTTCCACCCGAAGGGCGACTTCGGCCTCGCGGCCGACGGCCACGGCGTGGCCGACGGCCCCGGCCCGGACGGCCGCATGTGGACCTACGCGAACCTCGCGCTGTGCCGCGCCGCGCTCGTCGCCGGCGTCGCGCCGGGCACGCGCGCGGCGCTCGGCCCGCGGCTGTTCGATGGCATGCGCGCGCGGCGCATCACGGTCGAGGTCTACCGCGGCGAGTGGGCGAACGTCGGCACGCCCGCGCAGCTTCAGGCGCTGAGAGGCTGAGAGGCCATCGGATGCACCCGCGTGAGGCCACAAAACAGGCCCAATCTAGGCGCAAAGCGCAGCCGGGGTTGGGCCCCGGCGAGCATTTGCAACGACGAGTGGGCCTGTTTTATGGCCTCACCCTTCGGGCCGGGGTGGCGCAGGGCGCTGGGGGGCGTTGCGCCACTCGCCCAGGCGCGAGCCTGGGCTTCGCGTCGCGCCTACCCCAGCGCCCTGCGCCACCCCGGCGCGGGTGCATCCGATGGCCTCTCAGCCTCTGCATCCCGCACTATGATGTTCACAGCGAAGCCGCGCCAGGTGGGCATGAGAGCGCGGCACGTGGATTGCCTGCCGTTGGGTCACTCTCCCGGGCCAGCCGCACCGAGCGCAGCGGCTGGGCCTTGATGCCTGCGCCACCGACCGAAGGACTTCCGATGAACGCCAAATCCACCCCCTCAACCCTCGCCGACGACCTCCAGTCCGACGTCAACCAGGCCATCGCCGGCGCCGAAGACATGCTCACGCAAGCGGCGAACGCGACCGGCGAGAAGGCGGCCGAGCTGCGCGCCCGGGCGCTGGAACAGCTGAAGGCGCTGCAGGCGCGCATGAAGGACGTGCAGGCCACCGCGCTGAAGAAGGGCAAGGAAGCCGCCTACGCGACCGACGACTACGTGCACGAGAACCCGTGGCGTTCGATCGTCGCCGCCGCCAGCGTCGGCGTCGTCATCGGGCTGCTGATCGCGCGTCGTTGAATCGCATCCCATGAGCCGCGACGAACCGGGCCTGCTCGAGGCGGTCGCGCGCGTCGGCAGCAGCCTGTTCGGCATGCTGCAGAACCGGCTCGAGCTCGCCAGCATCGAAGTCGGCGAAGCGGGCGAGCGCCTCGTCTTCGCGATCGTCGCGAGCTTCGCGGCGGTGCTGCTGCTGGGCGGTGCGATCGTCGCGCTGTCGGCCTGGGTCGCGGTGGCCCTGTGGTCGACGCTCGGCCACGCCGTGCTCGGCTGGATCGCGCTGGCCTACGGCCTGGCCGGCGCCGGGCTGCTGTGGTGGCTGCGCGCCCGGGCACTGCGCGAGCCGCCGCTGCTCGCCGACACGCTCGCCGAATTGCGCACTGACGCGGCGATGCTGCGTGGAGACCCACCGTGATCACGATCGATCGACATGCGCGCAAGCAGGTGCTGCTGACGCGCATCGCGTTCGAGCGCAGCGAACTGGCGCGCGAGCTGGCACAGGTGAACCGGGCCGCGCGCGTGCCGAACCTGTTGCGTGGCCTGTTCGGTGGCGGCGGCCTCGGCCGGTCGCTGTTCGGCGCCGGCGGGCCGGCCGGGCGAGCCGGCTGGGTCGCGCTGGCGCTGTCGCTGCTGCGGCGCTACCGCGTCGCCGCCGCGCTGCTCGGCAGCGCGTCGCCGCTGTTGCGCGGGCACGGTCCTTGGCCGCGTCGCCTGCTGCGGTTCGGCGGGCTGGCCGCCGCGGCCTGCGCCGGCTGGTGGTTCGTGCGCAGGCGCGACAAGCCGGCGCGCTGACACCGGAGCCGGCGGTCGCCGCTACAGCGCGATCGGCGCGCTGATCGCGTCGACCCGGCTCATCACCTCGGGCGTCAGCTGCGCGATCACGTCGACCGCGCCGAGGTTCGCGCGCAATTGCGCCATCTTCGACGCGCCGGTGATCACGGTGCTGACGCGCGGGTTCTTCGCGACCCACGCGATCGCGAGTTGCGCGACCGTGCAACCCAGCTCCGCCGCGATGCCTTCGAGCTGAACGACCGCCGCGCGCTTGCGCTCGTCGGCCAGGCTGGTCGCGAGGAAGCCCATGCTCTCCATCGCGCCGCGGCTGCCGGGCGGGATGCCGTCCTTGTACTTGCCGGTCAGCAGGCCGCTGGCGAGCGGGCTCCAGGTCGTCAGGCCGATGCCGATGTCGTCGTAGAGCCGCGCGTACTCCTGCTCGACGCGCTTGCGATGGAACAGGTGGTACTGCGGCTGCTCCATCACCGGCTTGTGCAGGTGATGGCGGTCGGCGATGTCCCAGGCGGCGCGGATCTCGGCCGCCGACCATTCGCTGGTGCCCCAGTACAGCGCCTTGCCCTGCGTGATCATGTCGCTCATCGCGCGCACCGTCTCGTCGATCGGCGTGGCCGGATCGGGGCGGTGGCAGTACACGAGGTCGATGAAGTCCAGCCCCATGCGCTGCAGCGAGCCGTCGATCGCCTGCATCAGGTACTTGCGGTTCAGCGTGTTGCGGCGATTCACCGGGTTCGCCGCGGCGTCGGCGAGGCCCCAGTAGAACTTGGTCGAGACGATGAAGTTCAGCCGCGGCCACTTCAGCGCCTTGAAGGCCTGGCCCATCACGGTCTCGCTCTGGCCGCTCGCGTAGGCCTCGGCGTTGTCGAAGAAGTTGACGCCGGCGTCCATCGCGGCGGCGAGCATCTCGGTCGCAGCGCCGGTGTCGACCTGGTTGTGGTACGTGACCCAGGAGCCGAGCGAGAGTTCGCTCACCTGCAGGCCGCTGCGGCCGAGCCGTCGATATTGCATGTTCGCCTTGAGGTTCGTTCGAGAAGGCCGCGAGCGTAGCCGAAGCGCGCGCGGCCTGCAGCGGCGCGGCGCGCGGCTACAGTTCGGGCATGGCTTCATCCTCCGCTTCCTCTGCGTGCATCGACCGGCGCGCGCGGCTCGCGCAGGCGCTGCGCGCAGCCGGCGGCGGCATCGCGGTGATCCCGACCGCGCCCGAGCGGCAGCGCAACAGCGACAACGACCACCCGTATCGTCACGACAGCTCGTTCCACTACCTGACCGGCTTCGACGAGCCCGGCGCCTGGCTGGTGCTGCACGCGAGCGGCGAATCGGCGCTCGGTTGCCGCGCGAAGAACCCCGAGATGGAAATCTGGGACGGGCTGCGCCTCGGCGTCGAGGCCGCGCCGGCGGCGCTCGGTGTCGATGCGGCCTTCGATGTCGAGACGCTCGATGCCGTGATGCTGGAGCGCCTGGCCGGCGAGCCGGCGGTGTGGTTCCCGTTCGGCGCGGGCGCGCCGGTCGCGCGCCGCATCGAAGGCTGGCTCGCGACGCTGCGCAGCCGCGCGCGCGCCGGCGTGGAGGCCCCGACCGTGCAGCGCGACCTCGCTCCGCTGGTCGCCGAGATGCGCCTGCACAAGGATGCGGACGAGCTCGCGACGATGCGCCGCGCCGCGCGGATCAGCGCCGATGCGCATCTGCGCGCGATGCGCTTCTGCGGCGCGCGCTTTCGGGCCGAGCCGAACGGTGCGCTGCGCGAGTACGAGATCGAGGCCGAGCTGCTGCATGAGTTCCGGCGCCGCGGCGCGCAGAGCCCGGCCTACCCGAGCATCGTCGCGGCCGGCGCGAACTCCTGCGTGCTGCACTACGCGGCGAGCGACGCCGAGCTGCACGCCGGCGCGCTGTGCCTGATCGACGCCGGCTGCGAGCTCGACGGCTACGCGAGCGACATCACCCGCACCTTCCCGGCCGACGGCCGCTTCACGCCGGCGCAGCGCGAGCTCTACGAGATCGTGCTCGCGGCGCAGCAGGCCGCCGTCGATGCGACGCGTCCCGGCGCACGCCAGCGCGACGCGCACCACGCCGCGGTGCGCGTGCTGACGCAGGGCATGCTCGACAGCGGCCTGCTCGACCGCAACGCGGTCGGCGATGTCGACGCCGCGATCGAATCGACCGCCTACCGCCAGTTCTACATGCACGGCACCGGCCACTGGCTCGGGCGCGACGTGCACGACGTCGGCGAGTACCTGTCGCTCGGCGAAGCGCCGGGGCCGCAGATCGACAGCGCCGGCAACCCCGCCGTGACCAGGCCGTCGCGCGTGCTGCAGCCGGGCATGGTCGTGACGCTCGAACCCGGCCTGTACGTGCGCCCGGCCGCCGGCGTGCCGGAGCGCTTCTGGCACATCGGCATCCGCATCGAGGACGACGCGGTCGTGACCGAGCGCGGCTGCGAGCTGATCAGCCGCGGCGTGCCGGTGGCCGCGCAGGAGATCGAGGCGCTGATGCGCGAATCATCATGACCACCGATTACGAGGAGATGTTCGAGCTCGCGCCGGTCTCGCTCTGGCTCGAAGACTACAGCGCGTTGCACGCGCTGTTCGGGGCCTGGCGCGCCGCCGGCGTGACCGACCTGCGCGCGCACCTGAACGCCGATCGCAGCCGCGTCGCCGAGTGCAGCCGCTGCCTGAAGGTCGTCAAGGTGAACCGGCGCACGCTGACGCTGTTCGGCGCGGACGACACCGCGCAGCTGGTCGCGAACCTCGACCGCGTGTTCCGCGACGCGATGCTCGAATCGCACATCGAGGAGCTCGTCGTGCTGTGGGACGGCAAGCTCGCGTTCTCGAGCCAGACCGTGAACTACAGCCTGGCCGGCGAGCGCCTCGACATCCTCGTGCACGGCAGCGTGCTGCCCGGCCACCACGCCGACTGGTCGCGCGTGCTGGTCGCGATCGAGAACATCACCGAGCGCACGCGGGCCGAGGGGCGTCTCGCGCAATCGGAGCGCTACGCGCGCGGCCTGTTCGAGGATTCGCCGGTCTCGCTGTGGGTCGAAGACTTCAGCGCGATCAAGCGCCTGCTCGACGACCTGCGCGCGCGCGGCATCGACGACTTTCGCGTCTTCACGCAGGTCACGCCGGAGTTCGTCGAGCGCTGCATGCAGGAGATCCGCGTGATCGACGTGAACCAGCGCACGCTCGAGATGTTCCATGCGCCCGACAAGGCGACCTTGCTGCGCAGCCTCGACCAGGTTTTCCGCGACGAGATGCAGCCGCCCTTCACCGAGCAGCTGATCGATCTCTGGCACGGCAAGCTGATGCAGCACCGCGAGGTCATCAACTACCGGCTCGACGGCGAGCTGATCAACGTGCTGCTGCAGTTCTCGGTGCTGCCCGGCTGCGAGCACGACTGGAGCCTGGTGCAGGTCGCGCTGATCGACATCACCGCGCGCAAGAAGGCCGAGGCCTACCTCGAGTACCTCGGCAAGCACGACGTGCTGACGCAGCTGCGCAACCGCGCGTATTTCGAGGACGAGCTGAACCGCCTCGAACGCAAGGGCCCGTGGCCGGTCACGATCGCGGCGATCGACCTGAACCGGCTGAAGGCGACCAACGACCAGAGCGGCCACGCCGCCGGCGACGCGCTGCTGCGTCGCGCCGGCGAGGTGCTCGGCAAGGCCGTCGACAAGCCGGGCTGCGCGGCGCGCATCGGCGGCGACGAGTTCGTGCTGCTGCTGCCGGGCGCCGACGAGCGCGCCGGGCAGGCGATGCTGGAGCGCGTGCGTTCGCTGATCGAGCTGAACAACCAGTACTACCCCGGCGCGATGCTGAGCCTCGCGATGGGCTGCGCGACGGCCCAGAAGGGCGACCGGCTCGAGTCGACCGTGTCGCGCGCCGACGAGCGCATGTTCGAGGACAAGCGCGACTTCTACACGCAGGCCGGCCTCGACCGCCGCGTGACGCGGCCGGCGCCGCTCGACTGACGGACCGAGGCCCAAGCCAGCCCGGGGGACGAGCGATCGGACTCAAGCCGGGGCCGGGCGCGTCGATAAGACGCGGACGATCCACTCGAACCCGGGCCCCCTGCATGAACCCGATCGCGCTGATGCGCCGTTTCACGATTCGAACCCGCATGTTCGGCGCCATCGCCGTCGTCGTGCTCGCGCTGCTCGCGACCGGCGGCGTCGGCGTGGCCGGCCTGTACCACTCGCGCAGCGTCAGCGAATCGTTCATCCGCAACGATTTCGCCGCGACCGCCGAGATCGCCGCGCTGCGCACCGCGATGACCGAGCTGCGCGCGCACGAGAAGGACATGATCATCCAGTACGAGAACGCGGTCGAGGCCGGTGCGGCCAAGGAGGCCTGGGTCAAGACGATGGCGCGGGTCGAGGCCACGGCGAAGGCGCTCTCCCCCGCGCTGACCGAGCCGGCCGACCGCGAGCAGCTCGCGGGCGCGATGGCGCACCTCGACAAGTTCCGCGCCGCGTTCCTGCCGGTCGCCCGGCAGCTCGAAGGCATGGGCTTCGACTCGGCCCGCGTCGCCGCGGCGTTCATGGGCAAGGCACAGCCTGAATACGACGAGGCGCAGAAGGCGCTCGCCGAACTCGCGGGCCGCGTCCACGCGCAGGCCGATGCAAGCGCCGTGCGGGTGCAGCGCACCGCGACGCTGGTGATGGCGCTGATCGGCGCGATCGGCTTGCTGTCGCTCGTCGTGATCGTGCCGCTGACGCTGGTGAACATGCTGTCGATCTGCCGCCCGATCGTGGCCGCCGAGCAGCTCGCGACCGCGATCGCGCAGGGCGACCTGACGACCCGCGGCGTCGACACGCAGGGCCGCGACGAAGGCGCCCACCTGCTGACGGCGCTGTCGACGATGCAGGACGCGCTGAGCCGCGTGGTCGGGCAGATGCGCCAGTCGTCGGACAGCGTCGGCACCGCGAGCAGCGAGATCGCGACCGGCAACCAGGACCTGTCGAGCCGCACCGAGCAGACCGCGTCGAACCTGCAGCAGGCGGCCTCGTCGATGGAGCAGCTGACCGGCACCGTGAAACAGTCGGCCGACTCGGCGCGCCAGGCGAACCAGCTCGCGAGCTCGGCCGCCGAAGTGGCCGCCCGTGGCGGCGCGGTGGTCTCGCAGGTCGTCGCGACGATGGACGACATCAACGCGAGCTCGAAGAAGATCGCCGACATCATCGGCGTGATCGACGGCATCGCGTTCCAGACCAACATCCTCGCGCTGAATGCGGCGGTCGAAGCGGCGCGCGCCGGCGAACAGGGCCGCGGCTTCGCGGTCGTCGCCAGCGAGGTGCGCAGCCTCGCGCAGCGCAGCGCCGAAGCGGCGAAGGAGATCAAGGGGCTGATCGGC